>JBBIQF010000329.1:0-7244 GCA_037442445.1 Planctomycetaceae bacterium | reverse complement strand
GCACGCTTCCGGGGATAGCTTGTTTCCGGGCGACGTGTCCTGTGTCAGCCAACCGACAGTACGCCCGGGAGGAAAACCGCTATGCGCTGCACCCCATGGTCTATCGTGTTGGGAGGGATGGGCGTCGGGATGGCCTGCCTCCTATGCCTGGCGGCGTGTGCCGGTGCCGAGCCGGCCCCTCTGTCCCCCACCCAGGTGATCTCCTTGGATGGCGACGACTGGCTCCTGGCCCCCGATCCGAAGAATGTGGGCCGGCAGGAACAGTGGTGGCAGTCGCCCCGGCCTGAGGCCAAGCGGACCAAGGTCCCTTGGATCATCCAGGACGCCTTCCCCGGCTACCATGGCGTGGCATGGTACTGGCGCGAGTTTGTGGCGCCGGCCAACCCGCGGCCTGGGGGGCGGTACCTCTTGCGGTTCTGGGCCGTGGATTATCTGGCCGAGGTGTGGCTCAACGGCACCCGGCTGGGACTGCACGAAGGGGCCGAATCGCCCTTCGTGTTGGATGCCACGCCGGCCATCCGGCCCAATGCGGCCAACCGGCTTGCGGTCCGCGTGCTCAACCCCACGCATGAGCCCATCGATGGCATCGTGCTCAGCCAGGTGCCGCATCGCAACAAGGCCTTGCCCTACAGCTCGGGCAGCGCATGGAATCAAGGGGGCATCTGGGATTCGGTGGAACTGCTATTGGTTCCCGCGGTGCGGATCGAGGACCTGTTTGCCCGGCCGGACGCCAAGACGGGCCGGGTGCGCATCCAGGCCACTGTGGACAGCGCGGCCGCACAGCCCGTGCCGGCCACCGTGGAGTTCGCCATCGCGCCGGCCACCTCGGGCGAGACCATCGCCGTGGTCCGCGTGCCGCGCGAGATTCCGCCGGGCATCACGGTGGTCGAAGGGGAATTGGCCGTGTCCCGCCCCCGCCTCTGGGACCTGAACGATCCTTTCCTGTATCGCGTCACCTGCCGCGTGGCAGCGGACAAGCCGCCACTTGTGGACGAGCACTCGGTGCGCTGCGGCTTCCGCGATTTCCGGTTCGAGAACGGGGCGTTTCGCCTCAATGGCCGGCGCATCTATCTGCGGGGCTCGCACAGCGGCAATTGCTGCCCGGTGGGGCTAGAGCTGCCGCACGATCCCGATCTGCTTCGCCGCGACCTCATTCATGCCAAGATGATGCGGTTCAACGCCATCCGTTTCATCGCGGGAGTGGCCAAGCGATACCAGCTCGATCTGTGCGACGAGATCGGCCTGATGGTGTACGAGGAATCTTATGCCAGTTGGTGCCTGGCCGATTCGCCCCACATGGCACGGCGGTACGACGAATCGATCCTGGGCATGGTGCGGCGCGACCGGAACCATCCCAGCGTCGTCATCTGGGGGCTGTTGAACGAGACCCCCGATGGGCCCGTGTTCCGCCATGCCGTGGCGCTTTTGCCCCGGCTGCGCGAGCTGGACGACACCCGGATGGTGATGCTCAATAGCGGCCGGTGGGACCTTCAAGGGACCGCGGGCCTGGCAGGGCTCGAAGGCTGGCGCAGCGCCCAGCGCGGCGAACCGTGCGTCATCCGCAACCCCACCCGCCGGACGATCCGCGGCCTGGGGATCACCTGGGTTCCCGGGCAGTTGTCGTTCCACCCGGGCCCGTCCGGCGAGTACGCGGTGGTGCGCTTCACGGCCCCGGCGGACGAAACGGTCCAACTCGAGGCCACCTTCGCCAGCATCGCCGAAAGAGCCACCACCGACGTGCACGTACTGCACAACGGCAAGTCGCTGTTCGATGGCCTGGTCAACGTCGGCAACGCCGGGCCGCAATGCCGTTTCCAAACCCGTTTGGATTTGCGCACAGGCGATACGCTGGACTTCGCGTGCGGCTTTGGCAATGGCCACTACGGGGCCGACACCACCGGGCTGGCCGTGGTGCTCCGCACGCCAGCGGGCAAGGTGTACGATGCGGCCGCCGACTTCTCCTTCCAGCGGAATCCCAACGGCCCGTGGAGCTACGGCCAGTTGGCCCCGGGGGCGGCCCCCAAATCGGAGACCTTCAAGCCGTTCGCCACAGGTTTCGTGCTCGCCCCGGTCGGCAGTCTCAGCAATCCAGGGTCCAAGGTTTGGGAAGACGTGCTGAGCGACCAGCACCCGTACCAGCGTGTGCCGCACACCGCCGACATCATCCAGCGGCTTCGCACCTTGGACGGCAACGGGCTGCCCGTGTTTCTGTCGGAATACGGTATCGGCAGCGCCATGGACCTGCTGCGGATCGTGCGGCACTACGAGCAACTGGGCAAGACCGAGGTGGAGGACGCCCGGCTGTACCGCACCTGGCGCGATCAGTTCCTGGCCGACTTCCAGCGCTGGAAATTGGACGAGGCCTTCGACCGACCCGAAGATTTCTTCGCGCAGAGCATCGCCCGCATGGCCGGCCAGCGCCTGCTGGGGCTTAACGCCATCCGCGCCAACCCCAATGTGGTGGGACACAGCATGACCGGCACCGTGGACCAGGGCATGACCGGCGAAGGGCTGTGGACCACCTTCCGCGAACTGAAGCCCGGCACCGCCGACGCGGTGTTCGAGGGATGGGCGCCCTTGCGCCTGTGCCTGTTCGCCGAGCCGGTGCATATCTACCGCAAACAATCCGTGCATCTGGAAGCGGTGCTGGCCACCGAAGACGCCCTGCCCAAAGGCCAGTACCCGCTGCGCCTGGAAGTCGTGGGGCCGCAAACCACGCGGGTCTTCCAGCGGCGATTGAACGTCAAGATTGCCGGCCCGCAAAGCAACCCCGAGCCCCCCATGGTGCTGCCCGTGATGGCCGCGGACGTGACCATCGATGGCCCGCCGGGCCGATACCGGTTCCTGGCGACCTTCGAGCAAGGGGCGGCAGCGGCCGGCGGCGAAACGGAATTCTATGTCACGGACCCGGCAGGCATGCCGCCCGTCGAAGCCGCCGTCACCCTTTGGGGCGACGATGCGGAGCTGGCCCGCTGGCTGGCCGAACACGGCATCCGCACCCGGCCGTGGGCCTCCGCCGCGGCGGACCAGCGCCTGGTGATCCTGGCCAGCGGCTCAGTCCCGGCGCCTGCCGAAGCGGCCTTTGCCGAGTTGACCCGGCGCATCGCCCGCGGCTCGACCGCCGTGTTTCTCACGGCCAACCTGTTCGCCAAAGGCGATCAGCCCACCGGCTTCGTGCCGCTGGCCCGCAAAGGCACATTGGCCGCACTGCCCAACTGGCTCTACCACAAAGACGAGTGGTGCAAGCGGCACCCCATCTTCGACGGCCTGCCCGCGCCTGGCTTGATGGATTACACCTATTACCGCGAGATCCTCCCCGACTTGGCCTGGGTGGGGCAAGACGACCCCGACGAGGCCGTGGCCGGCGGCATCAACGCCTCGCAGGGGTATTCCTCGGGCCTGTTCGTCGCGCTCCACCGATTGGGGGCCGGCCGTTTCGTCCTCAACACCCTGCGGATCCGCGAAAACCTTGGTCGCCACCCCGTGGCCGAACGATTGCTCCGCAACCTGCTCCGCTATGCCTCGCAGGAGGCGGGAAAGCCCGCGGTGCCGTTGCCCGCCGACTTCGATCGCACCCTCCAGAAGCTAGGCTACCGGTAGGGCCACCACTCGGCGGCCCGGGCGGGTTAACCGGGGCGTATCCGGGATGGGAAACAAAGTGAGACGCCCCGCGCCTTGCGCGCAGTGCGACCTGGTGCGACGGTCTGCGGAGTCTTCCCTTCTAGACCGACCGATAGCTCGGCTGCCGCCTCCCTTGCCCCGCCATGAAGCACGGCCATGGCGCAAGGGGGTGCAAACGGAGCGCCTCGATTCCGGCGACGCGTCAGTTCCACATGGGGTCTTTGGGCAGCGGAAACTCGCGGAGCACATCCTGCCAGAAGGCCCACATGATCTGGCGGGTTACCCGTTTCCAGAGCGCGAAAGGATCGCCGAAGACCACGTCGAGCGTGGCCGGCGTCGTCAGCCAGGCCCCCTGCTCCAATTCGCTTTCCAATTGGCCCCCTGCCCAGCCCGCGTGGCCGACAAACAACCGGAAGGGATGCTGCTTCTGCGAGACGATCTTCTCCAGGTTTTCGCGCTGGGCAGCGAAATACAGGCCCGGCAAGATCTCCAGTTCGGCAGCGCTGGAGTCGCCGTGCACAGCCATGAGCGGGCCGGGGACGGGACCGCCCACATGGATGCGATCCTCGCTTTCGCACTGGCCCGCCCCAACCTTTTCCCACAACTCGCGAACCGTGTTCTCGGCAGGGCGATTCAGCACCACCCCAAGCGCCCCGTCTTCCGTGTGGTGGATCATCAACACCACGGTCCGAACGAAGTTCGGATCGAGCAAGTGCGGCGACGCCACCAGAAAATGGCCTTTCAGCGATTCCATAATGCGCCCCCCAGAAAGTGGCAGCAAGAGCCCGGACCCACTCTGACCCTCCAACTGGGATTTTACCCGGCCCCGGCCGGCCCGGCGAGGCGGGCCCTATCGGGCTTGCGTTCTTGATGGGAAAACCCCGTTGGCCGGGCCGCCAAGCGTCCCTGCTTTTTCTCGTTTTCCCGATGGAAAGCAACCCATTGTATGGCAAGGACTTGAAAGCATCCGTGCCCTGGGCGAGCCGGCGGCTTGGGACCCCCAGCGGCGGCCCACAGGCGGGGCGAACGTCATCGGCCTCCAAGACCGGCTACCACCACCATGTTGTCCCTGTGGATTACCTCGTCGTGGGGGCAATGGCCAAGGGCCTCGGCAATCTCGCTGGTCTTCAGTCCCCGGATGCGGCGGATGTCGTCCGAATCGTAGTTGGTCAAGCCCCGCGCGAACTCCACGCCCGACGTGTCGCACAGGGCCACGACATCGCCTTTGCGGAACCGGCCAACCACTTTGACAATGCCGGCCGGCAGAAGGCTTTTGCCGTGGCGCTCCACGGCTTCGCGGGCCCCCGCATCCAGCACCAGATGCCCTCGAGGCTGCACGGTCAGCCCGATCCACCGCTTCCAGGCCGGGACCGCCCCGCCTTGCGCGATGATCAACGTGCCCACAGGTTCACCGGCGATGATGCGGCCCAAAGCACCGGGTTGCCGGCCGCTGGCAATGATGACGTTGCCCCCTGCGATCGTTACCAACTGGGCGGCCCGAAGTTTGCTGGCCATCCCCCCTTTGCTCAGGCCGGTCTTGCGGTCCCGCACCAGGTCGAACACCGAGGCATCCAACCGCTCGACCGTGGGGATCACCCGTGCCCCGGGGGTGCGGGGATCGGCGTCGTACAACCCTTCGACATCCGAAAGCAGCACCAACAGCGGGGCTTGCAGCAAGTTCGTGACGATGGCGGCCAGGCGGTCGTTATCGCCAAACGTGGTCTGAAGTTCCTCCACGCTTACGGTGTCGTTCTCGTTGATGATAGGGACCGCGTTATACTCCATCAGTAGGGTCAGGATGGTGTTGCGGGCGTTCAGATAGCTCTTGCGGCGGTCGAGGTCCTCAGCCGTAAGAAGGATCTGGGCCGCGTGGCGGTTGTACCGCCGCAAGGAGCGGTCATAGGCCGCGACCAGCAGGCTCTGGCCGACGGCGGCCACGGCCTGAAGCCGGGCCAGATCGGTGGGCCGCTCCGTAAGCCCCAATCGGCCCATCCCCGCCCCGACCGCGCCGGAACTGACCAGTACCACCTTTCGGCCGGTGTGGAGCACGAGGTGGATTTCCTCGGCCAGTTGGGCGATGCGCTCTTCGTTGAGTTGGCCGCGGTCGTCGGTCAGTACCCGCGTCCCCACCTTGACGACCACCGTGTTCGCCGTGGCAGCGATCTCTTGCCGCAATAGGTCGCTCATGCTCGCAAAAACGCCAGACCCGCCAACTTGCTCTCCCGTTGCCGCAAGATAACGATTTCTGGCCCGATTGGGTAGGGCGAAACCCGCGATGGACGCCCCGCAGTACACCCTTGCCAGCCGCACTCCGAGCCGGCGGGTTTATGCCGCCGGTGAAGCCCGGAGAGGGGAATGACGAATGACGAAAGCCAAATGTCGAATCAATGACCAAGCACCAATGACCAAGCACCAATGGCCAGGATGCTCGCGGGTGTGCTTGGACCGCGGGGAACAACGCGGCGGGTGGTTATTGCCACGTGGCAGCGCTTTACCGGCCGCTGCGGAGCCGATCGCCGAGATAATCGTCCAGATCGGGGATGGCGTAGATCTTCCGGATGGTCTCTTCCACGGGATACTCGACGCGGCGGAAGCGCACCACGTTGTCTTCGAGTACCACGTAGCAGGCCCGCGGATCGCCATCGCGGGGCTGGCCCACCGAGCCCACGTTGATCATCACCTTGCCGTCGCCCAAGCGGTACTCGTAATCGATCTCCTCGGGGCTGAGGAAGCGGAAATCCTCGGTGAACACGCCGGGGACGTGGGTATGCCCCTGGAAGGCGTATTTCTCGACCAGGGCAAAGATTTTTTCCATCTTCCGCCGGTTGTAGATGTCCTCGGGGAAGACGTATTCGTTGAGCGGGTTGCGCGCCGAGCCGTGGACGAACAGGAACGGCCCCTCGCGATGGTTGCGCGGCAATTCGCCCAGGAAGTCCCAGCGGCGGTTGCCGGCCGGCGAGTTGCTGTTTTCCAGTTGCTCGCGGGTCCAGAAGATGGCCCGCTCCGCCCCGGTGTTGAATCCCTCGGGATCGAACAAGGCGCCCTGGTCGTGGTTACCTAACAGGCACACCTTGCACTTCATCACCAAGTCGATACATTCGCGGGGATTGGGGCCGTAGCCCACGATATCGCCCAGGCAATAGATTTCCTCGATGCCTTGTGCGCGGATATCGGCCAGCACGGCCGTGAGACTTTCCAGATTGCTGTGGATATCGCTGATGAGCGCGCGTTTCACGACTGGCACACTTTCAAACGCCCGTCGCCGCTGGCGGGCCGGACTGCAAGAACCGATCAACGTGCCTCAAGCCGCACAGTGTATTCTTCCGCAGCGGGCCAGTCAAGTCGAGGGGGTCGCCGAAGTGCTTTGCGCCATAGGAACTTACAGCGCCCGGCCGGCCAGTGGACGCCCCGGCGTGGCGGCCGGGGCACCGCCGCTTGGCAACGCCTGCCCCAGCTCGCCCCCCTCGCCGTAGTGGTCGCCGTGGTAAAAATCCTCGCCTTGGAAACCAGCGGCACCAGCGGCAGTGTGGCCGCGCTTGTGGACGACCGCCTACTGGCCGAAATTGCGCTTCCGCCCGAAAAACGCAGCGCCCAAACCCTGGCGCCGGCCCTGTGCGAGCTGT
>JBBIQF010000328.1:0-7263 GCA_037442445.1 Planctomycetaceae bacterium | reverse complement strand
TATCTGGCCAGCCCGCCGCTGGTGGTGGCCTATGCCCTGGCTGGCACCGTGGACCGCGACTTGCTTACCGAACCTTTGGGCAAGGCCAGCGACGGGCAAGCGGTGTTTTTGCGCGATATCTGGCCCAGCCCGGCGGAAATCGAAAACGTCATCCGCCAAACGCTTGGCCCGGAACTCTTCCGCCAGCGCTACAGCAGCGGGCTGGACGATCACCCCATGTGGGCCGGCCTGCCCGAGCCCGAGGGCGAATTGTTCCCCTGGGATCCCCAGAGTACCTACATCCAAGAGCCGCCGTTTCTGCACGATATCCAGGCCGCGCCGCCGGGCATCCGGCCCATTCGCGGCGCCCGGGTGCTGCTGGCCTTGGGCGACTCGGTAACGACCGACCACATCTCGCCGGCCGGCAGCATTCCCGCCGACAGCCCGGCCGGCCAGTACCTCATCGCCCAGGGTGTGGCCCCGGCCGACTTCAATAGCTACGGGGCCCGGCGGGGCAACGATCGGGTCATGACCCGCGGCACGTTCGCCAACCTCCGCCTCCGCAATTTCCTGGTGCCGGGCACCGAGGGGGGTGTGACCCGGCACTTCCCTTCCGGCCAGGTGATGACGGTCTTCGACGCCGCCGAGAAATATCGGCAGGAGGGCGTGCCCCTGGTGGTGCTGGCCGGCGCCGAGTACGGCACAGGCAGCAGCCGCGACTGGGCGGCCAAAGGCACCTACCTGCTGGGAATCCGCGCGGTGCTGGCCGCAAGCTTCGAACGCATCCACCGCAGCAATCTGGTGGGCATGGGCGTGCTGCCCTTGGAATTCCCCCCAGGCCAGACGTGGCAGTCTCTGGGCCTGTCGGGCCAGGAGACCTTCGACTTTCCGGACCTGGCCGAGCGCCTGGCCCCGGGTGCCCTGTTGACCGTGCGGGCCACCGGGCCGGATGGCCGCGTGATACCGTTCACCGCCCGCGCACGGATCGATACCCCCTTGGAACTGGAATACTACCGCAACGGCGGCATCCTCCAGACCGTACTCCGCCGGCTGCTGGCCCGGTAACGCGGCGGTAACTCGTGCGGCCCTCCTTGCGGGCGTCTGCCACGACTTGAGTGCGGCAGTGGAGCGCGCCCGCCTAGGGACGACTATGGAGGGCCACGCTCCGTCGTGGCCGCATCACGCTCCGTCGTGGCCGGACAACGCTACGGCTGGTGGCGCACGAACTTCTGCGCCCGCTTGCCCATGATGTCGCAGGCGTAGATGTTCCCCTGCGAATCCAGCGCGATGCCGTGCAGCCAGTTCAACTCGCCCGGCTTCTCCTTGCCGTCCTCGCCCTTGGGTACCGTCCAAAGCTGCTGTACCCGGCCGGTGGTGTCCAGGCGCATGAAAAGCTGGTCCTTGGGCGGGCAACCCAACAGCGCCGGCGCAGGCCCCCAGATCATCGGCGACGAGCCGCACGCCCAGATCTCGTCTTTCGGGCTGATCCAGAGACCCCAGGGGACCAGCAGGTGGCGCCACTCGGCCAGAAAACGCCCCTGCCCGTCGAACACCTGGATGCGGACATTGCTGCGGTCGGCCACGTACAGCCGGCCCTGCGAGTCGGCCACAATCGAGTGCGGCAGGCTGAACTGCCCCGGCTGGGTGCCCAGCGTGCCCCAACTCTTGACGAACCGGCCCTTCGCATCGAAGTGTACGATCCGGCTGTTGCCGTAACCATCGGTGACGAACACATCGCCCGAAGGCAGCACCGCCATATCCGTGGGCCGGTTCAAATGCGTGGCATCCTCGCCCGGCTCGCCCGGCGTGCCCAGCGTCTTCAGCAGCTTCCCCTCCGGCGTGAACTGGAACACCGCGTGCTTGCCCACGTCCGCCGCCCAGATCGTCCCGTCCGGCGCCACCCGGATGTAATGCGCCGTCTCGATCACCTCCTCGCCCCACGCCCGCAGCAGCTTCCCCTGTGTGCTGTAGACCTGCACCGGCGGCTTCGCCCGGGTGAACACGTACACCTGGTCCTTGGCATCGACCGCAATGCCCGAGGTCTGCCCCCATTCCACCCCCGGCGGCCGCTCGGGCCAGGTGGGGTCCACTTCGTACCACACCGTCATGTTGATCCGCGGCGGGTCGTCGGCCGGCGTCTTCAGAACCTTCTGCCCCGAGGTGGCCGCCGGCCAGGCGACAACCCACAACACCACCCATCCCAGGCACCGCAAAGCAAGCGCGTTGCGCATGACGTTCTCTCCCAGCGCGTGGTAAGACAAAAGCGACCTCGACACCCCAAGTTTGCGGCCAAAACCCGGCCGGGGCAAGCCCCCCAAGCGCGAAAGCCTTTTCAAAAAGGGGGGCCCTGGCCGCCGATTACCCTGTTCATGGCACCTTTGCGTGAGAGGGACCGGGGTGAGGGGGCCCCAAGGGCCCGGGCGTGAGCCACGGGGGGCGGCAATCCGAACACAATGAGCCCCGGGCGTCAGCCCGGGGTGGAGCACGAGCAATGCTGAAATGCGGGCCGCACCGGGGGCTGACGCCCCCGGCTCGATGGCTAGCGCTGCCGGCTCTAGGGCTCCACCGGGGGCTGACGCCCCCGGCTCGTGGCTTACGGCCGAGGCTTTAGCTCGTCCCGCCGCCGCGCGGCCACAAAAACGAGCTACGTCCCCGTTTCGACCCTTGACACGCGGAGGGCAACGGGGTACCCACAATACGCCGTAACAAAGCATGAGGGACCCGTAAACCGAGGCCGTACGACCGGCTGGGGCGCAACGCCCTATTCTCCAACGCACGCCGGGCTCGCGGAAAAGGAAGCGATTTGATGAGACGACCGAATCCATCCGCTAGGGCTGATGCATTTCCGCATTCCCGCGACCATTCGCCGCATCGGGGCGTTGCGGCCAGGCTCTGCATCGCCGCCATCCTTCTGGCATCCTGCGTTCGCGCCGCCATGTTGCCGCGCAGTGAAGCCTGGGCCGCTGAGCCGTTTTGCGCCGAAGCCCGCGGCTTGCCGCCGGCCGGCACGCCGGCTGTCCAGCCATGGCGCTCGGTTTTGGTCGACCCGGAGTACGGAGGCGAATGGGTTGTGGCGGGCGACTTGGACGGGCGCCCGCCTGTGGAACTGGTGGCGGCACAAAATTTCAATCGGGGCGACAACCATTTTACGTCTGCGGTGGTTGCCCAGCGGCTGGACGGCAGCGTGCTGTGGCGCTGGGGCGATCCCCGCGTCGGCCGCCGCGAACTGCACCATGACGTGGCGTGTCAAATTCACGACCTGGACAACGACGGGCGCAAGGAAGTCGTGCTGGCCGCCGACCGCGAACTGATCGTGCTCGACGGCGCCACGGGCAGGCTCCGCCGTCGCTTTCCCATCCCCGAACACGCCAGCGATTGTGTGGTGTTTGCCGACCTGACGGGAAAGGGGTGGCGCTCGGACATCCTGGTCAAGACCCGCTATACACGGATATGGGCCTACACCGCCGAAGGGCGGCTGTTGTGGACCGTGGAGCTGCCGGGCGGGTATCGCACGGCACATCAGCCGTTGCCCGTGGATTTGGACGGCGATAAGCGGGAAGAGATCCTGGCCGGTTACGCTGCAGTGAATCCAGACGGCCGGGTGCGCTGGGTGTTTGAAGCGGAGGCTGGCAAGCGGAATGAAGGCCACGCCGACTGCTGGCGCGTGGTGCGGCCGGCCGAGCGGCCCGAAGACTGGCGGCTGGTGCTGACCATGTGCGGCGGCCAGGCCCTGGTACTGGCCGACGGCCTGGGCCGGCCCCTGTGGCGCCAAACCGGCCAGCACTTCGAGTCCGTGGATGTCGGCGAAGTCCGCCCCGACCTTCCCGGCCTGGAGCTGGTGGTGGATGTCGATCACCTCCGCACTCCCGAGAAGCCGTTGTGCCTGTTCAGCGAACAAGGCCGGTTGTTGGGCCGCATCATCACCGACGACACGCGGCATCACATCCTGGTGGATTGGGACGGCGATGGTGTACTGGAAATCGGCTCCGCTTTGCCCCGCGGCCTGTTCGACGGCTTCGGCCGCCGCGTTGTGACATTCGCCGTCCCTCCCGACGAGCGGCCGGCCTTGATCATGGAGGGCGACATGGACGGCGACGGCGCCCAAGACGTGTTGCTGACGACGCACGGAACACGAGGGCAACACTGGGCCCATGTGTTCCGCAACCCGAGCGGCCCACGCGACACAAAACGGCGGCCAGAAGGCACGGGCGAAAACTTTACGCTGTACTGATCTTGTCGGCACCCCCGTAACGCGACTGTTGCCATTTCGATTGGCTTGCGCCGCGTGGAAGAAAGCGGGGAGGAAAACCGCGTGGGTTGCGGCGTTGCCGTGGGGGTTTTCGCATGGCGTGTCGCCGGGGCTGTGCCAAGAGGGTCTTCTCCGGGAAAAGCAGCGGGGCCGTGGCCAGCGGGTCGCGGAACGTGCGGGTGGTTCTCGATCGAGCCCGGCCGATGGCCTGGCCGCGGGCGGGGGCTACAATGGTAGCTTGGCCGGGGCGGCCGGGCGGACCAATGAGCCGGCCGAGTCGCCCGGCGCTGGACACGGACCAAGCCGATGCCCGGTTCCGATCGCAGTGCGCTGCGCAATTTGCCGTCGATCGCTTCGCTGCTGGAGGACCCGCAGGTGGGCGCCCTGGGAAGGGGTGTGCCGCGAGCGGTTTTGGTGGAGCTGCTGCGCCAGGCCGTGGAGGTGGTGCGCGGCGATGTGCGCCGGGGGGCGTGCGGTTCGGCCGAACCGGATGTGCTCCGGGCGGCTGTGCTGGACGAACTGGCCGCGCGCATCGGCCAGTTCACGCGCCCGCACTATCGGCGGGTGATCAACGCCACCGGCATCGTGCTGCACACGGGGTTGGGGCGGGCGGTGCTGCCTGCCCGGGCGATCCGGCAGATCCAGGAGCAGTTGGGCGGCTACTCGCTATTGCAGGTGGATATCGGCACGGGGCAGCGATCCAAACGCGACGAGCGGATCGAGTGGCTGCTGCGCCAGTTGACCGGCGCGCCGGCCGCCACCGTGGTGAACAACAACGCGGCGGCCACGTTTTTGGTGCTTTCTACGGTGGCCCGCGGCCGCGAGGTGATCGTCTCGCGGGGCCAACTGGTCGAAATCGGCGGTTCCTTTCGCCTGCCGGAGGTGATGGCCGAAAGCGGGGCTAAACTGGTCGAAGTGGGGACCACCAACCGCACCCACCCGGCCGACTATGAGGGGGCGATCACCGACCAAACGGCGGCCATCCTCCGGGTGCATCCCAGCAATTACCGCATCCGGGGCTTCACGGCCGAGGTGCCGCTCGTGCAGTTGGTGGAAATCGCGCACCGCCGCGGCGTATTGTTGATCGACGATGTGGGGGCCGGGGCGCTGGTGGATTTCTCCCGCTTCGGGTTCGAGCCGGAGCCGAGTTTGCCCGAATCCATCGCAGCGGGGGCCGACGTGGTAACGGCCAGTGCCGACAAGCTCATCGGCGGCCCGCAAGGCGGCCTCATTCTGGGGCGCGAAGACCTGGTCCAGGCCATCCGCAAGAACCCTATAGCGCGGATGGTGCGTGTGGACAAGCTGACGCTGGCTGCTTTGGAGGCCACGTTGACGTTGTTCCTGGACGAGGCGGCGGCCCTGGCCGAAGTGCCGACCTTGCGCATGTTGCAGCGCGGGGTGGAGGAACTGGCGCGCGTGGCCGAGCGGATCGCCCAGGCGATCGCCCAACAGGTGCCCGACGCGCAGGTGGCGGTGGTCGATGGGTTTTCGCAGATGGGCAGCGGGTCGCTACCCGGGCAAGACCTTCCCACGCGGCTGGTGACGTTGGCCCGGGAGGGGGTGGAGTCGGGGCGGCTGGCGGCCAGGCTCCGCCAGCACGAGCCGCCGGTGTTTGCCCGCGTCCACCACGATCGGGTGTTGCTCGATCCCCGGACCCTCCTGGAGGGCGAAGAGAACGTGCTCATCGAGGCGTGCGTGGCGGCGCTTGGCATGCCGCCGTGAGCCCAAAAGGGGCCGCGCTTCGGGGCGCTCCAGCGGGCTGCCACCCCCCTTGCAATGCGCAGACCACCTGCCATGCCACCAGCCGATATCAACATCACGCTTGGAACCGCCGGCCATATCGACCACGGCAAGACCGCCCTGGTCAAGATGCTCACCGGCTGCGAGACCGACCGGCTGAAAGAGGAAAAAGAGCGGGGCATGTCCATCGACCTGGGTTACGCCCCCTGCCGGCTGGACGACTGGCAGGTGGGCATCGTGGACGTGCCCGGCCACGAGCACTTCATCAAGACCATGGTGGCCGGCGCCAGCGGCATCGACGCGGTGATCCTGGTCGTGGCAGCCGACGACGGCATCATGCCCCAAACCCGCGAGCACCTCGATATTCTCACCCTGTTGGGCGTGCGGCACGGGTTGGTGGCGCTGACGAAGATCGACCGCGTGCCGGCCGCACGGCTGGAGCAAGTCCAACAGGAACTATCGGGGCTGCTGGCGGGCACGTTCTTGGCAGGTGCACCTATCCTGCCGGTGTCGAACGTGACCGGCGAGGGGTTCGACGCCCTGATCAAGGCCCTGGCGGCCCTGGTGCGAGCGATCGTGCCGCGGCGGAGCGACGGGGTATTCCGGGTGCCGCTGGATCGGGCGTTTTCGGCGCGGGGCTTCGGCACGGTGGTGGCGGGCATCCCGGTGGCCGGCCGGGCCGCAGTGAACGATGAAATCGTGCTGCTGCCCCAGGGCAGATGGGCCGAATCAAACGCATCCAGGTCTATGGCCGCGATAGCCGCGAGGTCCTGGCCGGCCAGTGCGCTGCGCTGAACGTGGCAGCCTGGGACCACCGGGCCATCCACCGCGGCGACGTGGTGGCGCTGCCGGGGTACTTCGCGCCGGAGACGTGGTACACGGCCCGGCTCTGCATGTTGCCCGAAGAAAAACAGGCCGGCCCGGTGGCCAGCGTGGGCCTCAAGAACGGGGCCTCGGTCAAGCTGCATACCGGCACGGCGGAGGTGCTGGCGAGGGTCTATTCGCTGGATGGCGGGCCGCTGGCTGCCGGCAGCGAGGGCTTTGTGCAGTTCCGCCTGGAGCGGGCGGTGGTGGCCGGCCCCGGCGACTTCTTCATCGTCCGCAGCCTCAGCCCGGTGCGGACCATCGGCGGGGGGCGCATTCTGGAAGCCAGCCCGCGGCGATGGAAGCGCCATCGCCCCGAACTGGAGCCCATGCTGAGCCAACTGGCCGCCGCCGTCCATAGCGACCAGCGCCGGCTGGAGTACTACTTGCGGCACGCTGCGGGGCTGGCGGCCACCGACGCGCAACTGGCC
>JBBIQF010000327.1:0-7271 GCA_037442445.1 Planctomycetaceae bacterium | reverse complement strand
CGGGTAACGAAGGCGGTGGGGGATTTGCAGGTCCACCCACTCGCCCGGCGTGAATCGCGTTTGCTGGCCCCACAGAGGGTACAGCGCCGGGCGAGGCACGAGATCGAGGATTTCCTTGCGGGAAGCAAGGAGACTTTCCAGCACCGGGGAGTTCCACGGATCGTTTCCCAAAAAAACGGTTCGGCATGGGCGGGAGCCCAGGGCCGGCAGAACGCGCCATTTCAGCTCGCCGGAGGGGGCGAAAATCCGGCCGCAAACGACGCGCGGAAGAACACCGGAAACGGCCTGCTCCTAAGGTTCGCGGGCGGCCTGGTTCCAGCGTACCGTTCCTTGCCAGCCCCTCCAGTAGTCCAGTGCCCAACCGTCCGGAGCGTCCAGCCAACACCGTGCCGACTGGCCGTCAGGTATCTCCAGGCCCTGAAGCAGGGTTTGCAATTCGGCGGCCGTGAGGTCACCTGCCAAGAGGATGGTCATCGCTCGGTCACCTGTTCGGGTTGCCCATGGGCTGGTGCCACGCCAAGAACGCATCCAGGCTTTCGGTAAGGGGCTGGAGGCGCGTGAGCCAATCGGCGGTCAAATCATACCGGTGGCGCAGGCCCGATCGGGTTCCGTTGCGCAAGACGATGGGCTCTGCGGGCTGCCACTCGAGAAGGCGGTACTGTTGGCGTTCTTGCGGGCTGGCCAGTTCGGCGAGTCCCACCACGGATGCCTGCGCCTGGATATAACTCAGCACGTATTCTTTCACATCCGCGCGCACCCGTCCCAGGCCACGGCTGCGGCCGGAACCGATTGCGATCATCCCTTCAGCCAGGTCCTGGAGGAGGAAGTTGACGGCGGCAAGTTGCCAGAGTTCGAAATTGAGCAGGCGGAGCGCGGTTTCGAACACGCCACCTTCAACGACCACCAGATCGAACAGTACGCCGGGAACGGTTCCCCCGGTAAAGCGATCGATTCCGACGCCGGTGCGGGGCCCGGTTTTCGGCAATTTGTCTGGGAGGGGATACGCATCGCTGATGCTGAACCGCCCGGCAAACCGCAGCGATCCGAACAGGCGGCAGGCGGCGCAGGCTTCGTGATAGGCTGTGGCCGAGTTGTCCGGGCGCCCGTTACTCGCACTGCGGAAGCCGCAGCCATAGCTTTCGGCCTCGCTGGGATCGGGGATGTTCAGTTGGCCCGCCCGCTTCGGATCGTAGTACGGCAGGCACACGCTGCCCGGCTTCAGGGTGCGGGCCATGCGCTCGAAATGGCTGCGGAGCACGCCTTTGAGCGATGAGCCCGGAAAATAATAGACGGACTTGCCGTCCCGCAGGGTGCTGACCGGCACCATATCCGGGCCGTCCAGCGTAGCGTACCCGCTTTTGATGAGGATCGGATCGATCGGCTCCAGATGCAATCGGATATCGGCCTGGCAGAGCCACTTGCGAAGCATCAGATCACTCCCCCTTCTCGGCGGCGGAGGCAACATGGCCGATCGCGGTCTGGAAGTACGCCTGCCAGTCGCCGCGGTCGCACAGTTTTTCTTCTGGATCTGGACGGGTGAGATATCGGATGCGTTCCTGGGGATCGTCGAGGTTCACGCCGCGCACTCGGATATCTTCCAAATGGAACCGTCCCAGCCCGCGGCTGGTGAAGCCCCCTAGGGAACTTCCGGCTGTCCATTCGAACATCGCGGCACCCAGCAACGCCTTATCGCTGTCTGTGGGGTTATCGAGATCGACGGCGATGCGAAAGGCCGTACCGGCCACCACCGTCTCGTAGTCGTACTTCAGCCCCTCGGCGGCGGTATGGCTATCGCGGTCGAGCACCACGCCGTCGCGGACCTGGACGGCCACCAGCGGCGCGGTTTCCAGAAGGCCGTCGCTGCAACGCAGGCGGGCAGCGCGGACCGGCGAGCCGAACAGCTTGCACACATCGCAGGTGTTCCGCTCGATCCACGCCCACTGGGCCTCAATGCCTGCGCGCACCGCCTCCTGGTAAGCGGTTCGCTGATTCTTGTACCACGCCACATCGCTGGCACATTCGACACCACTGGCCGCCGCGTTCAGCAGGCACGTCCGGAGCCCAAGTGCCGGGGCCAGGGTCTCGCAAGTACTGCGGAGCTTGCCTTTGATGGAAGAGCCGGGCAACAGCGGCCGGCCGCGTCGAGCAACACCCCCAGGTCCGACGTCTGGCCTTCCCGCCCGGAGCCGATCCGCCAGGCAGTATCGAAGACCAACCGGGCTCGTACCTGGAGTTTTTCCTGCAACCGCAGCGCGCTTGCTATCGTGGAGGGGGGCATGGCTATTCTTGGTCCTGGGTTGATTTTGTCCGTTTCGATAGCGCGTAGAGATAGTGTACACAGAATCGGCCGAAGAAGGCTGGGTAGATCTCCCGCCGCCATGCGTCCTGCCAATGCTCGCGAAGCCGACGGGTTTGTTTGCGGGCAGTTCGCTCTTGGGCACTCGGTTTTGCGTCGGGCGAGGAAAGTTCTTCCCGCAATTCCGGCGGCATGGCCTGATCGCACTCTTGGGCGAGCGACCAAGGGGCCCGCGGCGGCTTACCCTCACACAGCCCCTTGACCATTTTCCAAAACGCGATCTGGGCTTCCAGTTCGCGCTGGCGCTCCTCTCTGCGGGTCTGTTCCAATCGCTTTTCCACCTTTTTTTGCTGGTGGCTGGCAAACGAGGCCACCTTGCTCGGTTCGGTGGCGGCAATCTGGCGCAAGCCGGCAATTTGGCTGCGGGAGATGGGCCAATCGCGCTCCGCGCGGTACTCCGTGTCCCCATACTCCTTGAGGTACTCGTCCACGGCCTGGATGGCCCGACGGCCGAGTTCTCCATCGACCACCAGTGCAACGTCGTACAGCTCGGGCATGTCAGGTTTCCATTTCCTTCTGGGCTTTGGCGTAAAGGTAAGCGCCGACCACATCGCGAATCCAGGTACGGGCCAGATGCAAGCGGAGTGCCAGCCGCTGGCCCTCATGAGAAGCCAGGCGATTGGCGGCTTCGCGCAGACCTTGAAGCTGCTCGAGCACCTCGTCGCCCACCTGGCGCCATTCCTTGCAAGGCCCCTTGCCCCGGCCCATCTGCTGCTTGACGAAATCCTCGATATCGGCCAGGCGGGTGGCGGAAATGACCATTTGCTGCAAGTTCCGCACCTGGGTGCTCACGCGCCCCTGCTTGTCGCTTTGAAAAACTTCGAACAGCCGGCGCCCAAGCCGTTGTGCGGCGGAGCGCTGCTGCTGTTCCGAAAACGCGTCGGCCTGATGGATCAAGTCGGGGGTAAGTGCGAGACTCATGGCTCCCTCGCAGAAGAAAACCCTTGGGCATACCGCGTGTGGAACGGGTCACTGATGAGGACCTGCCCGTATCCCTCGTTACGCCGGGCGCCTATACCGTTGGTATGGAGTTCCCAGAGCCGTTGGATCAATTGTTCGCAGCCGGTGGCATCGCCCCGGTAGAGGTAGACATACACCGACCCTCGCCTTACCAGCCATTCGTCCTGGCGGGGAAGGCCGTGCGCTGCGTTCCAGCCCCGGAGCCTTTCGTGGTGGGCCACGGCGGTGACGCACCAGAGTTTTCCGCTGGCGAACGCCTTGCCCGGTCGTTCCAGAATCCGCAGGGCCGGGTCAGGCGGCGGCAAGGCTGGTAGCCAGGCCGCCATGCCCGAGGGATCCAGCGTGTAACGCAACAGTTCGTCAACCAGTATTGCGCCGGTGGGAAAAGATATCGCGAACAGGAAAACCCCGTCGCGGTCCCATTCCGGCGGAAGCGCCTGCGCCAGCATCGCTTCGCTCCATGCCCGCAGGCGGCCTTGCCAGTGGTGCGGCTGCTCTTGGGGGAACCTGTCCTCGGCCTCGGAGAAGCGGAAGCGGACCCGGCCATAGCCCCGGGTGCGGGCATGGCCGATACGCAGGATGTCCTCCTCGGCGGCGAGGACATCGCGCAACGGGTCCAGGCCTCGATCCAGCCGTAGAGTGCTCCCGCACTCTCGCCGTGCTCGAAACTGGGTTCAAGTGCGGGCAGGGTAAACAGGATCGACGCATCGGCCGTGTGGGTGTAGCGATTGATGCCCACGTGAACGGCCGGCCGGAGGCGCCATGCGTGTTGGGGCTGGCGTGCTCCGTCTGGTCGCTCATGGTAGAAGCCGGGATGCTGTCTCAGTTCGGCCCCGCATTGGGCACACCGCGGTGGCTGGGGGAACGATCCTCCGAGCGCCGCGCGGAGCAACCCCCCCAAGACATCGAGCATTCCGTGCCCGCCATCCTGCTGGAAACCCGGTTCCCGCTTGCACGAGAAAGCCGTCAGGGGCAAGACATGCTCGGCTGGGTCCAGGGGGCCAAAGCGGCAGGCGGTTTCATCCACGAAAATACGCCCGAACAAAGCATCCGCCTCGCCGCGCCGGGCGAGATACGCGTGGGCAAACGCCCCGCGCACTAGTGTGCCGCTGATAAACTGTGCTCCTTCGGACCGTTGCGATTGGCGCTGGCGGCGGACGACCAGAGGGGATTCCAAGATGGCTTCAATGCGGTAACGCCTCATTGGTTGCCCTCGCTGCGAAGAAGTTTCAGCATTTCCAGCCACTCGGGGTCTTCCAGGCTTGTCAGGGCTTGGGCAAGCGGGTACTGCGGATCGTCGTTCCACCGGACCTTCCCGTCCGGAATCGCGATCTGGCATTTTCCCAGGCCTGCACTCTTTTCACTCCCGAGGCGGTCGATGCTGAGCAGGCCGGCAAGCAGCAACGCATATTCGAAAGGGAAACCGCCGTCGTCTTGGGTCAACACACCCGGTGGGTGGCGGGCGCGGAGCCACCCGCACAGACTCCAGCCAGACCCGGCCACCACCTCCGTGATAAACAAAGCGCGGTGGCGCACGGTGCCGGTAGCCCGGTCGATGGACGTGCGGCTACGGAGCCACAAGGGTTGGGTTCGGTCCTCGGCCGGCAGCGCGTCGTCGACAAACAGGCATTCGCCCTGATACCGGCTGCCAAACAGGCGATCGATGAGCAGACTGGTTTGCGCCAACGGCCGGAAGGATTCGACCAAGGCGAGCTCGTCGTGCTGGCTGACGGCATGGGGCGGGATGACGTCGGCCCCTAACGATGCTGCCAAGCGTTCGCACTGGTGCCGCAAGACGCCTTTGATTTGCGAGCCGGGTACATAGGGTACCGCGGTCTTTGCCGGGGCCCAGGCCCGCCGCCGTTGGATACGGTCCACCCCGGCAGCCCCCTCCCCGCTGCCCACGTGCCAATGGCACTCCCAATGGACCAAGAACCGCACATCAAGTCGTTGCGGCAGCCCACGCATCACGCTTCCTCCGAGGTGAAAAGATCGACGGCCTCCACGACGTCAGCCAGCGCTGTAGCGCATCGGCCGCCCGCGCGGGTCCACGGAAACGGGTCGAGCGGGCCGAGCATGCCGAGCGCCTCCCACAAAGCGCGGCGCTCGTGCCGGTCCGCCGTTTCCCGCAACCTGCCAAAAAGTTCCTGTGCCCGAAGCTCTGCGGTGGCCGGTCGCTTTTCCAGGGCCGCCTCGAACAGCTCGTGAAGCTTGCTTCGCGGCACATCGGCCTGGGAAAGCCGCCGGGCTGCCTCCCGCAGACAAACCAGCCGCTCGCGGGGGTACGGCCGAAGTGTTCGAGGACAGTCCGTTCCAACCCGATAATCCTCCTTGCGGATGCCGGCAAGCTCCGCGCTGCCCGAACCCGTGACCAGGTGAAAATCGATATAGCTAGGTGCCCAGGAGTCCGTTCTTGCCGGGTCCGCGCTGCCCTCCTGCTTGGCACTGTGCAACAACTGCTCGGCCAGCTCGAAAAGCAGATAGAACGGATAACGGGCCCGGCCCAACGCGACCCCGCAGCAAAGCGTCAGGCCATGCTCGGAAAGCCCGCGTGCAGCGAAGAACCTGCGATGGTCATCCGGCAAGGAAGCGATCTGGCACTGGGTGCGCTGCTGGAACTCGTGGGTGACCCGAATCGCGAAGTCCAAGGCCCGATCCGCCGGCACCAGCACCACCAGGTCGTCGCCGCCCAGCAACAAGATATCCGCAGGCAACGGCTGGGGTTCTCGGCCCGCTTCCAAAGCCCCTCGCGCCTCGGCCACTTCGCGAGGGCACACGTGGGCCAAGGCCTGGTAACACGCCTCCCGGAGGCTGCCATCGACCAACTCACTGAATGCCCGATAAAGCTCGGGCGTGTCGAGTTCCTGTACGAGCCGGCCCATGCCATTGCCATCGGCATACACCAGCCCGATATAGCCCGGCCGGCGGGAATGTTGTCCGATCGCTTCGAGGTGGAGATAGCGCAACTGGTCGTCGCGGTCTTGCCACGCGCCCGGCAGACCGAGCCGTTCCATCCATCCCGACCACAGCGTCCCGCGGGCCGGCCGCCGGCTTTCGTCCCGCTTGCGGCGGCAGGCCTCGGAAAGAAGAAACTGCTCGCCCCCCCACCGGTAAACCCCCACTGCGGGCAAATGCGAACTCGATTGCCATTCCAGGACAAACGGCAGGGTCGGCACGGCAGCATATCCGCACCCTAGGTTGCGTTGCAAATGCAAAGCCCAAAATGCGTTGTCTAGGGCCCTGCGATAGGTGTTTTGGGCCTCGCCCGGCCACTCCACGGCCGCCACCAATATGCGGACCTCGCCGCCTGTGCGCTCGTGGTAACGTGCCGATAACTGGGCTATGGCCCTCTGCACCGCCGTTTCGTCAACCCCCTCGACCACGAATTGGGCGCTGCCCCCGTTGGCGAACACCGTGTGCACCTGGCCGCTTTGAAGCGACTCGCGGAGCACAGTCGCGGTTTCCGTGCGATTGAGCCGGTCCAACAGAGCACTCGCTCCGCGGATCTCCGCAACGGCGTCTGTCCCGAACACGAACTGCTTGATGCCGGGCGTATCGATCACGATCAGATACCGCGGCATGGCCCACCTCGCTTTTCCCCCAAACCGAAAGACCATGGACGCCGCGGCCCGGCCAGTTCGCACAAAAGGCTAGGCGAAGGCCATTGTACTCGCCTCTTGTTCCGGCGCGCGTCTTGCCGAAACCACGAAACCCCGGCCGCCGAACCTGGAGAACAACATGCCCTCAGCGTGGCCGACGCTTCCGGTACGTCGATGAACACTTGCATGAACCTGCCCTTTGGAGAAGCCGCCATTCCCCGCGGGCCCCGTCACGCCTGGCCACGGGGCCCGCGAGAACCGCACCACTATAACCGACGCGGGTGAGCTGTCAAGCCCCGGGCCCTTGCGTGGCGATTCGGCGTCTCAGGTAGTTGGCGACTAATTCGGTTTGGGCC
>JBBIQF010000326.1:883-7275 GCA_037442445.1 Planctomycetaceae bacterium | reverse complement strand
CGTGCAACTTGGCGTGCAATATGACGCCCACATGCCGCAGGCGAAAGCCGGCGGCAAACGCCTTCTTGCTCACCCGGCACCAGATCTGGTCCCGCTGGCCGGTGTGCATGAAACCCATGGCATGGCTCAGCCAGCGGTGGATCTGCCGCTCGAGAATCCCTTCGAAGTCGCGCTGCATTTTGCGGCCGGCCACGCGGACCTCGATGGCCAGCGGCATGGCCCCGCCTTCCGGCACGCTATCGATGTCCGGGCCCACCAGTTGGATATCGCCGTCCTGGATCTCGGCCCCATCGACCATGTGCACGTATTCCACCGCGTCGGAATACTTGTAGCCGAACTGCACGTGCATCTCCTCCTTGCGCACGCGCTCCCCCTCGAAGGCGGCGGCATAGCCCACGGGGATGTCGATCTTCTCCACCTTGACCTTCACCGCCCGCGTGTCGATGCAGGTGGGCACCAGGCGGTCGTAATCGGTCTCGACCACCAGTTCCTCGCGCACCGTGACCCCCGTGGGCCGGATTTCCGGCGTGGTGGGCGAGTCGGAGATCACGGGGTAGCCCATGAGGATGGCGCCGGCCCCCAGGGCGTACCAGTCGTCCGGGATCTCGCCGAACGTGATGCCAAAAGCGTGGATCCGCCGCTTGGTGTAGTCCAGGCATTTGCGCGCTTCGCCCCGCTTGTGCCCGCCGAACGTCAGCGCGCTGCGGATCGACCAGTTGAGCACGTAGATGGCATCCAGCGAGTCGGGGCCCACGGGGACCACGTACTGGTCCCAGCACTCCTTGAGCGGGGCGTCTTCCTTGAGCACGCCCCCTTCGAACATCTGCTCGCGGGCGGTGCGGCCGTCGCGGTTGGCGCACAGGAAGATCAGGATGTTCCGCTTTTGCAACTCGCGGACGATCTTTACCGCGACGTCGGTCGTAGGGGCCGGGCCGAGGATCAGCGCGAACCCCGGCATGCGCCCATCGACAAGCTGGATGCCCAGCTCGCGCATGATGGTGTCGGAGATGAAGCCCTGCCAGCCGGGCGGCACCTCCTGGCCGTTGAGCGTGCGCAGCGCGGTGATGGCCTCGGTGGCCAGCATCGAGGCCGCCCCGGCATCCAGCCCGTCGCCCAGGTAGGGGAGCCAAACCTCGTCGGAAGGGATGGGGGCCAAAAGCTCGCGGGCATGGGCCACCTGCGCCCGCAAGTCGCCCACCGTCTTCACCTCCAGCCCCATCAGGGCGTACGACATGGGCAGGTAATAGGAGGTCTGCGCCCCCCAGCCCACCGGGGCATCCGGGCCGTATTGCTGCAAGGCCTTTTCCAGCACTTCTTCAGCCTGGCGGACCCATTGCCAGGCCCCGCGAATGACCTGGGTGAAAACCTGTTTAGACATCCTGCTCCGCTCCTCCCACACGCACGGCCCCGCTGCACGGATGGCTGCCCGAAAGCACGCCGTCGCC
This sequence comes from Planctomycetaceae bacterium, assembly GCA_037442445.1. GTDB lineage: Bacteria > Planctomycetota > Planctomycetia > Pirellulales > Thermoguttaceae > JANLFZ01. Next base: position 5,830 of record JBBIQF010000326.1, on the reverse strand, counting down.
CGACGGGGCATAGGCGCTTGCGGCCACCGCCGCGGCCGGAACTTGCGTCTCCAGCGTCTTGGGGGCGTACGGCGTCTCGTACATCGGCGGCGGCAATCCCAAAGCAGCCCGCTTGCGGTCGATGATGTCGATCATGTGATGGGCGGCGGCTACGGGGTCCCGCTGGAACGTCCACGTGGCCCCGAAATGCTTCTCGAACAGCCGCGTCAGCAGGTCCACCACATACTGGCTCCCTTCGACCGGCAGCGGCTGGCCGATGACCACATTGATCCCGCTGGCCACGAAGTACATGCCGATGGCGATGGCCTTTTCGCTCATCCACTCGGGGGCGGCGCCGGCCACGGGGAGGCGGTCGAACGAGTCGCCGATGCCGCCTTCGGCCACCATCTGGGCACAGGCCGTCAGAATCCGCGAGTTGTCCACGCAGCTTCCCACATGGAGCACCGGCGGGATGCCCACGGCCCGGCAGACCTCTTCCAGCCCCTTGCCGGCCAGGCGGGCGGCCGCCTCGGGGATCATCAGCGCCCCCTTGCCGCAGGCGATGGCGCTGCACCCGGTCTGCACCACCAGCACGTCATTGCGGATCAGCTCGCGGACCAGGGTCAAGTGGCATTCGTCGTGGGGGAACTTGGGATTGTTGCACCCCACCACGCCCGCCACGCCCCGGATGCGCCCGGCCTGGATGGCATCGTTCAGCGGCCGATAGCTGGGCCGGTACCGCCCCCCCAGAATCCGGAAGATCACCTCGGTCGTAAAGCCCGCCACAAGTGGCGACTGCACCTTGGGAATGTTGACCTTGGCCGGGTCCCGCCGCGAAAAGTTCTCGATGGCCACCCGCACGATCTTGCGGGCCGTCTCCATCGCGTGCTCCTCGTGGAACTCGATGTGCACGGCATTGGGGAACTCGGCCTTGGGGCTGGTGGAGACCACCTTGGTGTGGAAGCACTTCTGCAACTCGGCCAAGGCGGGGAACACGCACTGCACGTCGACCAGCATCACCTCGACTGCGCCGGTCATGATGGCCAGCTCCTGCTGCAAGAAGTTGCCCGCAATGGGCACCCCGTGCCGCATGAGCACCTCGTTGGCCGTGCAGCAGATGCCCGCCAGGTTGATCCCCTTGGCGCCGCGGGCGGCGGCCTCGGCCAACAGTTCCGGGTCGCGGGCAGCGGCCACCAGCACGTCGGAGAGGGTCGGCTCGTGGCCATGCACCAAAATGTTCACCTCGTCCTCTTTGAGCACCCCCAGATTGACCCGCGAGCGCAAGGGATGGGGCGCGCCGAACAGCACGTCGGACACGTCGGTGGCGATCATCGAGCCGCCCCAGCCGTCGGCCAGCGCCGTGCGCACCGCCGCCAAGAGCAGGTGTTCCGGGTCGTTATCGACCCCCATGTTGGTCATGTGCAGGCCGGTCACCACTTCGCGGTCGATGCCCCGCGGGGCCACCCCGGCGGCCGCCCAGTTCTTCCGCTGCTGCTCCGGCGCCCGCTGCAAGTTGCGGAGCAGCCCTTCCTGCTTGCCGAACTCGGCCGATAGCAGTTCCGCCACGTCGCGGGCGATGTCTTTGACGCTGCGGCCATCGGCCGCCACGCCGTATTCCTGCGCCAAGGCCCGCAACCGCTCGGGACTGCGGATCTGGTAGGCGCCCGACTGGCCCTCGGCCGCCAGGCGGAGCGTGCGGACGATCTCGCGGCTATGGTCCGAGTGGGCCGCCGCCCCGGCCGCAATATGCCGCAGCAGATTGCGGGCCACGATGGTGTCGGCCCGCGCCCCGCAAATGCCTTCCTGCGCCCCCTTGCCGTCGGGAATGATGCGGCAGGGCCCCATGAAGCAGTGGCGGCAGCACAGGCCCAACACCCCGAAGCGGCACTGGGTCTTTTGCGCCGCCAGCCGGTCCCACACCGTGGGCAGCCCGGCCAAAGACGCATGTTCGATCATCGCTTGCGCGGCGGGGTCTGCCGACCGCGGCAGTACGTCGGCCATGGTTCTCTCCCGTTATCAAGGAAGGTATCGATTGCGCTTAAAGGCTACCCATTGCCTTTGGCGTCTTCGGCCGCCGGCTTCCCCGACCCGGCAGGCGGCCCGCTTGCCGGCCGCCTACGGACCCGCGGGGCTGGCCACCGCCAACTCCCGCTCCAGCGCCTCGCCAATCTGGTCGACGGCCTCGGCAATTGCGGGATCCTCGGCATCGACCGGCCGGCCCTCGAGGTCGGCTCGGGCAAGGGCCTCGCTGTAAGGAAGGTACCCCAAAAGGGTCTCCCCAGCCAAAACCTCCCGCAGGCGGTCAAGCTCATACGGGCTGCGGATGCGGTTGGCCACCACCAGCACCCGGCGGATGCCGATATCGCCCGCCAGGCGCCTGGCCCGCTGGGCGGTCTGCACGCTTCGCATGCCGGGCTCGACCACGGCCACCAGCGCATCGACGCCCCGGGCCGAGGCCCGCCCCAAATGCTCCAACCCCGCCTCCATGTCCAAAAGCACGTCGTCCGGCATGCGCAACAGCAAATGCTGCAACAGCGCCTTGAGCAAGGCGCTTTCTGGGCACATGCATCCCTTGCCCCCCTGCTCCACCGTACCCAGCACCAGCAGGCGCACACCGCCGACGCGCACGGCAAAGCGGTCGGGCAGGTCGTCCACCTGGGGATTGAGCCGATAGATCAGCCCGCCCCCTTGGTCCTGGGCCTCGGTCCGCTGAAGGACCAGGTCGCGCATGTGCGCGATGGGCTCGGGGGTCGATTGGGAAGGAACCCCCAAGGCCGCAGCCAGGTTGCCGTCCGGGTCGGCATCCACCGCCACCACCGCCCGGCCGCGCCGCGCCAGCCAATGCGCCATCGCCGCCACCAGCGTGGTCTTGCCTGCCCCACCTTTTCCGGCAACGGCGATTTTCATCTCTGGCTTATTGGTGAAGACGCCAAATGGTACAGGCATTTCTGCCAACTAATAGCATAGCCCCACGCCCCGCCGAACAAAAGGGGCCCACGGCGATTCAGTGAAACTTATTTCCACTACAACTTACCAAAACGGCGAAGAGCATTCAAGATATTGCTTGTCAATTTACTGCACTATGGCCAGAGGCCGCGGTTCTCGATCCATTCCCCCGCATATTGGCTCGATCCATTGTCGCACGTATTGGGAGGCGCCGTGGCCCGCGGCGTTGGGCACGTAATCGATCGCGCACCGAGTTCGACCTACGGAAGGCCTCCACGGCAGCCGGCCATAGGGCTCGTTCCGCGGCATCCGGCCCGGATTTCGACGCCGGTTGCCGATTTTTCGCGGTTTGCAGCGACACATCGGTTGCACGGCGGCCGAATGGCGTTTATATTGCCGGAGGATTTTGTGAAAATGGGCCTGTCCCGTATGAAGTGCCCCGGTCAAGATCGCGGTTTTTGGCAAGGCAATCCCGTCGTGGAAGTCCCCTGCCCGGTGTGCGGGTGGAGTGTGGAGGTGTTCCGCGACGAGGCCAAGGGCCGGTGCACCCACTGCGGGCATCGGTTCCCTAACCCGGGCGGGAACTTTGGTTGCGCCCAGTGGTGCCCTATGGCCAAGGAATGCCTAGGATTCGCTCCCGAGCGCCCGCAGCCTGCGGCCCAGACCGAAGGCGCCGTGGCCGCCCGGCTTATAAACCGGCTGGAAACCGCGCTTTCCGGCCAGCCCGAGCGCCTTGGCCGCACCTTGCGGGCCTACCGCCATGCCCGCGAGATGGTTGGCCGCACCGGAGGCAACCCGCAGATCGTGCTGGTGGCCACGCTGCTGGCATCGGCCAGCGGCAATGCGCCGGGGAGCGAAGGCCCGGCAGGTCCGGCCGATCCTGGGGCCAGCCCATGGCGCACATGGCTGGCCGAACTCCGCCTTTCCCCGGCAGCCACCGAACAGATCCAGGCCATTGTCGAGGCCTTGCACGCGGGGACCACCCTCGATTGCCCCGAGTACCGGATTGTGCGCGCGGCGTGCGTGCGGGCCGATCGGCCTGAAAACGGCCAGGCCGAAAGCGACGCACCCGCTCCCCCCCAGCCCTCTGCCGCAGCCTCGCCCGCTGCCGGGCAGCCTCCGGTGGAACCGCGCGCGGCGTTGCCGCACCCCCGTTCCGCTCCTGCCGAAAGCGAAGCGCTATGAGCCAACCCGCCGGCAGGCCCGATCGCCCCGTGCGCCCTTCGCCGCAAGGCTATCGCCGGGCACTGGAGCTGGCGTGGCAGCGGTTCCGCAATCAGCCGCCCGAGCAACTTATGTGGCTAGGCGCCCAGCAGCCCGCCGCCGGAACGTGGCGCCTGCCTGTGCTTTGCGACATCTTCGAGTTGGATGCCCAGGAAGGCACAGTGCGCCTGGCCAGCGGCGCCCGCATAAGCGATGCCTGGCAGGTGCTGGCCCTGCATTATCTTGGGGTTACAGGCCGGCCCGAAGCCCAGCCGCCAGAAATCAGCTTTGCCGATCTGGCCACGGCCCGGGGCTATGCCGAGGTTTATCACCGGCGGGCCTTGGCCCGGCTGGCCGGCGCGTTCGGCCAGGATTCGGTTCGGCTGTGGGCCGCCGCACGTGACCTCGGAGGCCGGGCCGTACGCCTGGGCGATGCCGCCTTCGATTTCGATGTCTTCCCCCGCGTCTGCGTGCGCCTGGTGTGGTACGCCGGGGACGAGGAGTTCGGGCCCTCGGCCACGTGGCTGTTGCCGCGCAACATCGAGGCCTTCTTCTGCGCCGAGGACGTGGTGGTGCTTTCGGAACGGCTGGCTGCCCGGCTGGCAGGCCGGCCGTTCTGAGTGTGCTCGCCAAGACCGAACCGCCGGGCTTACCCCGCCGGTGGGCCGCCGCCCGGGCCAGGGAGCAAGGGCCAATGGCCAAGCACCAGGGACCAAATCCCTAATCCCAAATCTCAAATCCCAAATCTCAAATCTCAAATCCCAAGGACCAAGCGCCAATGACCAAGAACTACCAATGCCGAATGTCGAATGCCGGATG
>JBBIQF010000326.1:0-873 GCA_037442445.1 Planctomycetaceae bacterium | reverse complement strand
AGAGTCCGATTCGCGCGATTGACAAAGATCTTCGTTTGCCTAATGTCGTATGGCTGATGTAGAATGTCTATACAGGGGACCTGGTTCGTGCGGTCGCATGAGCCGCCGTCCCCACCCGCCGCGGGGGATTGACAGCAAACGCAAAATCTGTCTATTCTGGCCGCGGATATTCGCACGGACATTCAGAGAAGAGGCGCCCGGGCGGTCTGCCACCCGCTGACCTGGCAGAGTTCGCAACACGAGGGAGGGCTTTCTATGGTGCGCCTTGCAGGAAGGTTGCTTTTGGGTCTTGCTGCGCTCGTTACGCTGGGATGCGCCGGGGGCAAGGCCCGCGATACGGTCCCCGTCAGCGGCAAGGTAACGCTCGACGGTGCGCCAGTGGAAGGGGCGACCGTGGTCTTCACCCCCACCAGTGGCGAAGGCGCGGCCGCCACCGGTAAGACCGATGCTTCCGGCGTCTATCGCCTGACCACCCGCGACCCCAACGACGGGGCCAAGCCCGGAACCTACCTGGTATCGATCTCCAAGACCGAGACGGCGGATCCCACGGCCGGGGCCATCAAACCGGGCATGTCCGAGGAAGAGGCCACCCGCGCGGCCTACGAGGCCTACGAAAAGGCAGGCAAAAAGGAACCCACGGTGACCGAGCATCTGCCGGCCAAGTACAAGAACCCGGCTACGTCGGGCTTCAAGGTCGAGGTGACCAAGGGGGGCAAGAACGAGTTCGATTTCCCGCTCAGTTCCAAATGAGTCCGCCTGTAGCGGGCGCACTAGGGACAAGGGAGATTGCGCCAAGTTCTTGCTTTTCTCGATGGGGACGAGTAATATCGAACGCGGGACTCCGGGGCTGCGGCTCCCGGTTCCGCCCACGGG
>JBBIQF010000325.1:245-7282 GCA_037442445.1 Planctomycetaceae bacterium | reverse complement strand
CGAGCCCGCCAAAGTATGCTTTTCGATGCCGCCGAGCCGGCGCCTGCTGCGGCCCCCGGGGCGTCCCGGCGCGGCGCGGCACCGGCGGCCGACGATAACCCCCCTGCCACCCCGGCACCTGCCGATCTGGCCCGCGGCAGCTCGGCGCCGGACAGTCTGGTGGGCAAGACGGTGTACGTCATCGACGGGCATTCGCTCATCTACCAGCTATTCCACGCCCTGCCGGAGCTGACCAGCCCGGCCGGCGAGCCGGTGGGCGCAGTGTACGGTTTTGCCCGCGATCTGTTGGCTTTGCTGGAAAAGAAGCGGCCCGACTACCTGTTCTGTGCGTTCGACGTGGGCAAGACATTCCGGCACGAGTTGTACCCGGAGTACAAGGCCAACCGGCCAGAAATGCCCGAGGACCTCGGCCTGCAAATCCAGGCCATCGTCCAGTTGCTCCAGGCCCTGGGCATTCCGGCAGTGCAGTGCGAATCGTTCGAGGCCGACGACATTTTGGCCACCATCGCCCGCCAGACCGAGCAGCGGGGGGGCGAGTGTTTTCTGGTGACGGCCGACAAGGACTGCCGGCAGCTCATTACCGACCGGGTCAAGCTGTACAACCTCCGCAAGGACCAGGTGTTCGATCGGCAGGCGCTTGCGGAAGAATGGGGCATCACGCCGGAGCAGGTGGTGGACTTCCAGTCGCTGGTGGGCGATTCGACCGACAACGTGCCGGGGGCCCGCGGCATCGGGCCCAAGGCCGCCCGCGATTTGCTGCAGCAGTTCGGCACGCTGGAGGGCATTTACGCCCATCTGGAGGAAGTGGCGGGGGAAAAACGGCGTCAAAGCCTGGCCGAGGCCCGCGATCTGGTGTTCAAGAGCCGCGAGCTGGTCAAGCTCAATGCCGACGTGCCGTGCGCCATTCCGTGGGAGTCGGCCGCCGTGGGCCGGTTCGATGTCGAGCGGGTGCTGGAGTTGTTCCGGCAATGGGGTTTTCGGGGGATCGGGCGGCAGTTCGAGGCGCTGGCCACGCGGGTGCGGCGGCCGTTGCCCGCCCCGGCCGCTACGCCGCCCCCTTCGGAGTTTCACGTGGTGGATACGCCCGAGGCCCTTGAGCGGCTGGTCGAGTCGTTGGGCAAGCAGCGGGCTATCTGCGTGGACTTGGAGACGCGGAGCATTGACCCAGTACGGACCGCGGGCATGGTCTGGCCGCGATGGGCCGAAATCGTCGGTATTGCCCTGGCCTGGGATGGCCAACAGGGGTGGTACGTACCGGTGGCGGGGCCGCCGGGCCAGCCGGTGCTTGATCGGTCGCAGGTCCTCGATGCCCTCCGCAAGGTGCTCGAAGACCCGGCGATCGCCAAGGTGGGCCAGAACCTCAAGTACGATATGATCGTGCTGCGGAACTATGGCATCCGGCTTGCCGGCGTGGATTTCGATACCATGGTGGCCAGCTACCTCTTGGATGCGGGGCAGCGCAACCACAACCTGGACGACGTGGCCCGCCGGTACCTGGGAGAAGGCAAGCGGAGCATTTCCGAGCTGATCGGCTCGGGCAAGCAGCAAAAGCAGATGGACCAGGTGGACGTGGTCCGGGTGGCCGAGTACGCCTGCCGCGACGCCGTGCTGCCGTTGCGCCTCAAGCCGGTGCTGGCCGATCGCCTGGCGAAAAACCGGCTGGAGCGGCTGTTTGCCGAGGTGGAAATGCCCCTGGTCGAGGTGCTGGCCGAGCTGGAATACAACGGCATCCGCATCGACTGCCCGCGCCTGGCCGAACTCAGCCGCCGCTTCGGCGAGCAACTGGCCGCCCTGGAGGAGGAAATCTACCGGCTTGCGGGGCGCCGGTTCAATATCGGCTCGCCCAAGCAGCTCCAGCAGGTGTTGTTCGACGAGTTGAAGCTGCCGGTGGTCTCGCGGACCCAGACGGGGCGGAGCACCGATGCCGACGTGTTGGAAGAACTCCGCCAGCACCACGCGTTGCCGGGCAAAATCCTCGAATACCGGCAGTATGCCAAGCTCAAAAGCACGTACGTCGATGCCCTGCCGCAGATGGTCCACCCGCAGACGGGCCGGGTGCACGCCTCGTTCCATCAGGCGGTGACGGCCACGGGCCGGCTGAGTTCCAGCGACCCCAATTTGCAGAACATCCCGGTGCGGGGCGAAGCGGGCCGGGAAATCCGGGCCGCATTCGTCGCTGGCCCGCCCGGCTGGTTGCTTCTGGCGGCCGACTACTCGCAGATCGAGCTGCGGGTGCTGGCGCATTACTCGGGGGACCCGCGGCTGTGCGAGGCGTTTGCCCGCGATGAAGACATCCACGCCCAGGTCGCTTCGCAAATCTATCGCGTGCCTTTGGACCAGGTGACCCTCGAGATGCGCCGGCAGGCCAAGGCCGTCAACTTCGGCGTGCTCTATGGGCAAAGCCCGTTCGGGCTGGCCCGCGAACTGGGCATCTCCAAGGAAGAGGCCGCCCGGTTCATCGATAGCTACTTCGAGGGCTACCCGGGCATCGAGCAATTTCTCCGCCGCGTGCTGGCCCAATGCCACCGCGACGGCTACGTCTCGACCATCCTCGGCCGCCAAAGGGCGATTCGCGGGGTTCGCCCCGATGCCGGCCGGCAGCGCAATCTGCCCGAACGCACCGCCATCAACACGGTCATTCAAGGTTCGGCCGCGGACCTCATCAAACTGGCCATGGTGGCCATCCACCGCCGGCTTGCCCAGCAGAAGCTCCCGGCACGCATGTTGCTGCAGATCCACGACGAGTTGGTCTTCGAGGTGGAGCAATCGTGCGTGGACGATCTGGCGGCCCTGGTACGGCATGAAATGTCCAGCGTCCAATCGCTTTCGGTACCGCTGAAGGTGGACGTCAAAGTGGGCCCCAACTGGGCCGATACCGTCAAATGGGAAAAATGATCCATACGGCCGGATGGGCCAGCGCCGACCCCGTCGGGTTGGGGGAGTTGCAGCACGAACTCCGCAGGACCGGCCTGCGCGTGGTGGGGCTTTTGGGGGGCATCGCCAGCGGAAAGACCCTAGTCGCCCGCCAGTTGGCCGAGATGGGCGCCTGCGTGCTGGATGCCGACAAGGCCGGCCACGACGTGCTGGAGGCGCCCGACGTAAAGCACGCTGCCATCGAGCGTTGGGGAACGGGGATTGTGCAACCGGATGGCCGGATCGACCGCCGTCGCTTGGCGGAGATCGTGTTTTCCCCTACCGGCGAGGGGGTTGCCGAGCGGGCCTTCCTCGAGCACCTGACCCACCCTCGCATTGCCCGCCGCCTGGTTGACGAGGCCAAGCGCCGGGCCTGCGAGGGATTTCGGGTGGCCGTGCTTGATGCGCCGTTGCTTTTGGAGGCCGGTTGGGATAACTTGTGTGATATCCTGGTGTTCGTCGAGGCGCCCCAGCCTTTGCGCCGGGCCCGCATCCAGGCGCGGGGTTGGAGCACCAAGGAGCTTGCCGACCGCGAAAGTATCCAGGCGCCGCTGGATTTGAAACGGCGCCGTGCCGATTGGGTGATAGACAACTCGGGATCGCCCGACGAGACCCGGCAGCAGCTCGTGCGGTTGTGGCATCGCCTGGCCGGCGGCGAGACGCCGCCCTCGCGGTGAATGCCGCTGCGTGCGGGGTTAGCCGAATCGGCCGGCCGGCGGCCTTGGTCCTTGCGCCTCCCCTGCCTTCCGGCGATCACCCGTCTGGTAACTTCCCGCCCTTCGGTCGAAGGGCCGGAACAGATTTTTCGTTGCAACCCGCCGCCAGCGCCTTCCGATGCGCCGGCCTTTGACCTGTCAGGAGTACCACACCATGTCGTCCGCAAAAGATACGGAATCGCAAAGCAAACCCCGCCGCACCGCGGCACGAAGCGAGCGTTCCAGCCGGTCGGCCAAGTCGGCCGCACCTTCGGAGCCGGAAAAGGAACTCCCCCCGCTGCCCGACGAGAACGAACCCCTCTCGCTGGCCGAGGAACTGGCCGAACAAGGCACCCTGCTCGACGACGACGTCGACGAGCGTTACGAGCAGATCGAGCAGTCGGGCGACACCTACATCGCCCAACTCCAGAACAAGTCCATGGCGGAACTCATCGAGGAGGCCCGCAAGGAGAACCTCTCCGATATCGCCGGCATGAAGCGCCAGGACCTCATCTTCCGCATCCTCAAAGAGCGGGTGAAGATGAACGGCCTGATGTACGGCGAGGGGACGCTGGAAGTGCTCCCCGATGGGTTCGGCTTCCTCCGCAGCCCCGATTACCATTACCTCTCTTGCCCCGACGATATCTACGTATCGCCCAGCCAGATTCGCCGCTTCGGGCTGAAGACGGGCATGACGGGCTCGGGCCAAATCCGCCCCCCCAAGGAGAACGAACGCTATTTCGCCCTCTTGCGGGTCGAGGCGATCAATTACCAAGACCCCAACCTGGCGGCCACCCGCATCTCGTTCGACGACCTCACGCCGCTGCATCCCGATAAGCGGATCGTGATGGAGGCCTTCCCGGACGACCTAGCCACCCGGGTGACCGACCTCATCGTGCCGGTGGGCTTCGGCCAGCGGGGGCTGATCGTCAGCCCGCCCCGGGCCGGCAAGACCATCCTCATGCAGAAGATGGCCAAGGCCGCCCTGCACAACTACCCAGACCTGTACGTCTTCATGCTCTTGATCGACGAGCGCCCGGAAGAAGTGACGGACATGGAGCGCCAGGTCAAGGGGAAGAACTGCGAGGTGATCAGCTCGACCTTCGACGAGCCGGCCGCACGCCACATCCAGGTCTCCGAAATGGTGCTGGAGAAGGCCAAGCGGATGGTGGAATACGGCCACGACGTGCTGATCTTTTTGGATTCGATCACCCGGCTGGCCCGCGCCTGGAACGCCGAATGCCCGCACTCGGGCAAGATCCTCTCCGGCGGGGTCGATGCCAACGCCTTGCAGCGCCCCAAGCGCTTCTTCGGGTCGGCGCGCAAGGTGGAAGAAGGCGGGTCGCTGACCATCATCGCCACGGCCTTGATCGATACCGGCAGCAAGATGGACGAGGTGATCTTCGAGGAGTTCAAGGGCACCGGCAACCTGGAAATCGTGCTCGACCGGCGCCTGGTGGACAAGCGGATCTGGCCGGCCATCGACATCAACCGCAGCGGCACGCGGCGCGAAGAAATGCTCATGGACCCCGAGGAGTACCGCCGCGTGTGCATCCTGCGGCGGGTGCTCAACGAGATGAACCCGCCCGACGCCATGGAATTCCTCCTTACGCGCCTGGCCAAGACCAAGACCAATGCCGAGTTCCTCATGAGCATGAACGTGCGATAGGCGGCGGATTTCCCGCCCGGGCGGGCGTGAAGCTGCGGCAAGCTGGGTGCACGAACCGGCCCGACAAGCCGGCCCCCCGAGCCGGGCTCCGAGCCGGGCCCGTAAGGGCCCGGTGTCATCGGCAGTCGCGTGGCCAACGCCCTCGCCCCACAAGCCGGGCCCGCGCGGCCCCGGTGGGACGGGCTGCAACGGTGAAACGCAAAGGGTACCCAAGCCGTTGACTTCTTGCGGGACCGCGGGTCCAGAACCAAGGAGACGGCAAATGGGTACCTTGCAACTGGTATTTCGGTGGTTGGCCCCCTTCGGCCGGTGGTTTCGCCGGCCAGCCGTGGGCCTCGTAGGGTTGGTAGGGCTCGGTTTGGCCTGTGGGGCAATGCCCGCGTGGGCTCAGCGGCCTTCGACCTCCGGCCATGTGCCCGAACTGGCCTCGTATCTCGACCGGGTGCAGATTGCGGAACCGGTCAGGTACCGGCACCTGGCCATCTATCCGTTGCTGTTGGAGCGTGGGCCGGAGCTTTCCGGCCGCTGGCTGGGGATGGATCGGGCCGTGGCCGAGGGCGTGCTGGTGGTTTACGAGCTGCCTTCGCGGCCCAGTGTTCCGCGGGTGGTGGCCGAGAACCGCAGCCGCGACCAGCACGTGCTGATCCTTTCGGGCGAGGTGCTGGCCGGCGGCAAGCAATCGCGGACCGTGCGCCAAGATGTAATCCTCGCGCCGGGGCAGCGCGTGGAACTGGATGTTTTCTGTGTGGAGCGGCACCGCTGGTCGGGCAGCGAGAAATTCCTACCCGGCAAGGTGCTCGTGCCGCATTCGCTCCAGTGGGAGATGCGCCAGGGGGCCAGCCAGGCGCGGGTGTGGGAGGAGATTGCCCAGAGCACAGCCGCCCTGGGGGCCCGCAATGACACCGAAAGCCTCGAACACGCCCTGAACGCCCCGGCGGTGCGGGCCGGGCTGGACGAGGTCCGGCGGGCGATTGTGCCCCGGCTGCCGCCGGGCACGGTGGGATTCATCGCCATAGCGGGCACCCGGGCCGTGGGCGCCGAGCTGCTGGGCAACGCCGCGCTTGCCCGCGAGCTTACGCCTAAACTGCTCGATTCCTACACCGTGGATTGCGTCATCTTGGGCAAGGGGATCATCTGGCCCCAGCCGCCGCCGGACCACGGGCCACTCATTGTCCTCCTACCCGCGCGCACACCGCGCCGGCAGCTACCGCACTTCGACGCCCGGCGCAGGGGCCGGCATGCGGACCCGGGGCGCGGGCCTGGCAGGCGACGGGGTGAGCCTGGGCGGCACGCTGGTCCACTTTGGCGTGCAGGCCGAGCGGATCGTGCCTTTGCCCACGCCGATTCGCCGGCCGGTCCGGCCGGAATGACATGTGCTCAGGGCCAAACGCACAGGGCGAAAGCCAGAGCCGGTCGGCGATCGAGCCGCGTTGCCCTTTCAAGCCGGTTCGGCCGAAATGGCCGACAAGCGGACGTACTGGGGCAGCGGTCCCACCAGCGGTTCGAGGTATTCGCGGCAGGCGGGGGTGACGTCGCTTCGCGCCGGATCGAGGAACTCGGCGGGCATGGGTTTTGCGCGGGCGGCGACCTCGGCCAGGGGAACCGTGCCCAGCGTGGCCCGATACGGCTGGTTCGACTCCCGCACGATGCTGACCATGACGCCCGACTGGCCAGCCTCGGCCAGCTCGACGGCCTGGCGCCCGCAGGCATACGCTTCGTCCACGTCCAGGGGGCTGATGCGGTCGGCCGCACACCTCGGC
>JBBIQF010000325.1:0-223 GCA_037442445.1 Planctomycetaceae bacterium | reverse complement strand
GGAACTCGCCCCGCCATCCAAACCGCTGGCGGATCATGGCGTGCAGCACCATGGCCACGCTGGCGCCGCCCATGGCCCCGAACTCGATGTTGGCGAACTTGTCGGTAACGGCCGAGGCGCTTACGGGGGTGCCGTCGGGATTGCAGATTCCCTCGCCGCAGACGATGCTCACCCACCCAAAGCGGTCGTAGCACTCTTGGACCTCGGCCAGGAACGCCTCGCG
>JBBIQF010000324.1:0-7282 GCA_037442445.1 Planctomycetaceae bacterium | reverse complement strand
TCGCCTCGTCATCGCCGGGGAAGATTTCCCTTTCGGGGTCCCAGCGGAGGCGGCGGCCCAGCCGGCGGGCGATATTGCCCAAATGGCACAGCGTGGCCACGCTGTGGCCGGCCTCGACGGGCATGATCGGGTCCTTGCGCGACACGACGCACGCGAAGAAGTTCTCCATGTGGTTGTCGCTATGGTACACGCGGACCGCGTTGGGCGGCAGCGGGTCTTCGTCCAGCCCCTTGGGCTCGCATTCGTAACCTTCGCGGAAGATGGTGATGCGCCCTTTGTCGCCGATGAACGTGGCCCCGCCGCCCAGTTTGGGGTCGATCGAACTGAGGATCAATTCCACGCCGGTGGCGTACTTGTAGTGGATGATGGTCTTGGAGCACGCCGCATCGCCGCGGTCGCGCTTTTCCGGCACATGGTACACGACGGGTTCGAGCTTCTCGGCCGGCTCGACCCAGATTTCCACGGGGCCGCTGTGGTCCATGTCCAGCGCCCAGTGGACCATGCTCAGGCCGTGGCAACCCCAGTTGGGCAACTCGCCTCCGGAGTAAGGCCGGAATGACATCCAGCCCGGGCCGACCGCGTACTTCTCGGCCGGGTAGGTATAGTACGGCGGCTCGCGCTCATACGGGATGCGCGACAGGTAGATATCGGTATGGTAGGGGACCACCTCGTTCGGGCCGCACCAGCGGTCCCAATCGAGCCACTCGGGGCACGGTTGGGGCGGGAAATCGCACTCGTAGGCGCTGGGGTAGTTGTAGCCGATGACCGTGCGCACCTTGCCGATCCGCCCGTTGCGGATGAGTTCCACGGCCTTGCGCGTGGCAGGATGGGAGCGCTGCTGCTCGCCGGTCTGGAACACCCGGCGGTACTTGCGGACCGCCTCGATCATCTTGCGCCCCTCGCGGATGGTGTGGCTCAGCGGCTGCTCGCCGTAGATATCCTTGCCGGCCTGGCAGGCGTGGATGCACGGCAGGTAATGCCAGTGTTCGGGGGTGGCGTAGATGACCACCGCCACTTCTTTGAGGTCCAACAGGGCCCGATAGTCCTGGAAGGCCTTGCAGCGGTAGTGCCTGGCCCACTCGGCGGCCCGCTTCATGTTCACATCGGCGACCGCGACGATCTTGGCCTGGGGGGGCGGAGCCCCTTGGCCCCCCTTGCCGATGACCAACTGCCCATTGCGGCGACCGCAGCCGATGATGCCCACCCCGATCTGGTCGTTGGCCCCCCAGGCTGAGCACGGCACCCAAAGCGGCACTGGCCAGAAGCCCAGCGCCGTGGCGGCCCCCAGGCTGCGGCGCAGCATCTGTCGCCGGGATAGGGAATGCTTGGCAGGCATGGAAATCTCCTGTTCTCGGAATCACTCAAGGGCAAACCCTCGGCCGGGCGCAAGGGCCTTGCTGCCGCGGCCTCGGCACTGAGGCCGCCGGCATGGGCCCTGCGGCTCGGTGGCGGCGCATCCCCGGCGCAAACCGCGGTTGCTCCGCCTTGGGGGCAGCCCCGCTAGGGTCACACCGCAAAATGTTTGGCCACTTTCTCGATCGCCTTGGCTACATCCAGGATATACTCCTCGGTCATGGCCTGGTGGATGGTCACCCGGATGCCGGTGGCCAGGATGGCTTCCGCCTCGGGGCATTTGACCTTGGAGTAATCCATGGTGGTCAGGCCGAATTCGCGGACCGGCCAGCGCCCCGCGAAGAACCCATGGTTGCGGAACACCGGCTCGGTGTAAAGGGGCACGTGGATGTATCCGGCGGCGGCGGGCACGCCTTCGGCCCGCAGTACGCGGGCGAAATCGTCCCGGCTGATGCGGAACGCCTCGGGCCGGATGCGGAACATGTAAAACCAGTACACCGCCCGGTCCTGGGGATGCACTTCGTGCGGCCGGATGCCCGGGATGTGCGCGATCTTTTCCGAAAGCAGGTTGCCCAGCCGGGCCCGGGCAGCGGCGATTTTTTCCAGCCGGGTCATCTGGGCGGCGGCCACGGCGGCCTGCGGCTCGCTCATGCGGTAGTTGGTGGCGAAGCGCTGGAACCCGCCGCCTTCGCGCCGCACCCCGCGGAAGGCCCCTTTGTCGCCGAAGGGCTGCAACAGCGGCCCGAACTGCTCGCTGTTGCTGGCCACCACCCCGCCGTCGCCGCAGGTCACGTGCTTCGAGTCCTGGAGCGAGAAACACGCCAGGTCGCCGACGCTGCCGATGGGCCGGCCACGCGACTTCGCACCCCAGGCCTGCGCGCAGTCCTCGATGAGCACCAGTTTGTGCTCATCGGCCAGGGCACGCAGCGCATCCATGTCGCAGGGATTGCCCGTCAGGTGCACCGCGATGATCGCCTTGGTCTTGGGGGTGATCTTGCGGCGCACGTCGGCCACGTCGAGGTTGTATGTACACGGCGCCAGGTCGGCGAACACCGGCACGGCCTGCTGGTAGAGCACGCCGATCACCGTGCCGATATCGGTTACCGGCGAGGTGATGACCTCGTCGCCCGGCCCGATGCCCGCCGCCGCCACGGCGATGTGCAGCGCCGCCGTGCCCGACGAGCAGGTGTGCACATATTTCAGCGGGCAGAACTGGCGGAAGCGCTCGATGAGCAGTTTGGTCTGCGGGCCGTTCCAGTAGAACAGCGACCCCTGCTTGAGCATCGCATCGAGTTGCTCGCGCTCCGGGTCGCCCCAGCGGGGCGGGTAATGCACCGGGTGCTGCACCGCGGGCTTGCCGCCGTGGATGGCCAGGTCCGACTTCTTCTTCGGCGCCGGGGCGGCGGCGGGTTTGGCCGTCTCGGCCCCACCCGCTCCCGTGGCCGCGCCCGTCAGCGCCGCGCCCAGTACCAGGCCCGAGGTTCCCGCAACGAACTGTCGCCGGTTGATGTTCTCTTGAGCGGACATAGGTAACTCCCTCCCCGAAAAGAACCGTGTTCACGCCGAACGCATGGCCAGGTAGACTTTGCGGATGGCCTTGATGATATCGGCCACGTCCCCGTCGGTGTACTTGGGGCCGATGGGCACGCCGGCATGGCGATTGAGGATATCGATGGTCCGCGGGCAGCACTCGGCTCCGTAGCGGATTTCCTGGCCGCGCGGGCTGCGGAACGAGGGCCACTCGGGATGGATGGTCCGCTTGTGCTCCACGCGGGGGTCGATGGGGAGGATGACCGAGCCGGCCGGCCCGCCGGCGGAAATCCCCTCGGCCCGGATGGCCCGCAAGAACCGGTCGCGCCGCTGCCGCGTGCCCATGTCGATGAACACCGCCACGCCCAGATCGCCCTCCGCGTCGGGCGTCTTGCGGAGTTTGAGGTCCGGCAGGTCGGCAATCCCCTCGCGGACTTTGCGCCAGTTGGTGCGCACCGCCTGGCAGATGGTCTCCAGCTTGCGGAGTTGGGCCCGCAGCACGGCCGCGGTCAATTCGCTCATCCGGAAGTTGCACGCCGCCATCGCCGCCAGCACCCCGTTGCCGATCGTGTCGTTGAACGACCGGCTCACGGTCCCCACGTCGTGGAAGCGGACCGCCCGCTCATAGAGGATGGGGTCGTTGGTGGTCACCGCCCCGCCTTCGCCGGACGTGATGGTCTTGCTGAGTTGGAAGCTGTTGATGCCGATGTCGCCGATCGTTCCCACGTACTTGCCCTTGTACTTGCCCCCTGCGCACTGGGCGCAGTCTTCCAGCACGCGGATGCGGTGTTTGCGGGCGATGGCCATGATGGGGTCCATGTCGCACGGGCAGCCCTGGAGGTGGCAGGCGACGATGGCCTTGGTGCGCCGGGTGATGTGGCGCTCGATGTCGTTGGGGTCGATGTTGAACGAGTCGTCGATTTCGGCGAACACCGGCAAGGCGCCGCACAGGACGATCACATCGTAGTCGGCGTACCAGGTCCACGCCGGCAGGATGACCTCGTCGCCGGGGCCGATCTCCAGCGCCGCCATGGCCGCGTACAGGGCCGTGGTCCCCGAAGTCACCCCCAGCGCGTATTTGACGCCCAGGTGCGCGGCGTACTCCTTCTCGAACTGGGCCACCTTGCCGCCGGGGTGGCGGAAGGGGTCGCGCGAGTCGATGACCTCGGCCAGTTCCTGCTTTTCGTCGTCGCCATAGAACTGGGGACCGTAGGGGCCGGTGCCCAGTGTGGACTTGCGGACCGGCGTGCCGCCGTCGATGGCCAGCTTCTCGGCAGGCGCGCTGCCCGCCGGCGGGGCTGCTGCCGCGGCCGGTGCCGGGGCAGTAAGGGTCGCGGCCGCCCCCACGGCCCCTAAAGCGCCGAGGGCGCCGATGTTCTGCAAGAACTCCCGACGATTCGTGGTGTGCTGACGCATGGCCTGGTCCTTTCGCTTGGCTGGACGCAGTTCGTACGCAGTTGGCATCGGATTACCCCAGTAGTGGCTCCGGGCGCATTGCCGCCCGCCCCCGTATGGCTCAGTATAGCACCCCGGTGGCGTGCTGTCCCACGGGGAAGCCCCCGGGGGGAGGGGAAAAAATGTCGCTGGCTCTTTTCCTCACTCCGACGCCACGCCGGGAAGGGTAGCGCGGACCCCTGGTTAGCATAGGCCACCGCTCTGAGCGTGGGTAAGGAGGCCCGTCAACGGGCCTGGCAGAGTGACTGGTCATCGTGATGGCAGGTTGCTCGAGGCCGGACTGGCCGCAACCCGGCGTAAACGCCGGGGCTATTCTCCGCTTGCGAGAAACGCCCGTAAACGGGCGTCTGGCAGCGGGAAGCAAAAGGCAAAGAGCGGTAAGAGGCTCGGGGCCCTGGTCACTGAGTGGCCCGGCGCACAGGCTGGGATGCTACACTGGGCACCGGGGCATTCGACCCCAGCAATAAGTTGCGTAAAGCCGGTGCCCGAAAAAACCAGCGGCACCGGTCCTGGAAGACGTTCTGAGCCACGGGTGCCGCCGCATTTCGCCGCCAAGGGCCACGAATCGGTGCCTCCGACATATACTCCGCATGGCGCAGCCGAGGATGCAATCACCGACTGGGACGCTTTCGCTCGACCCTCGCGCAATCCCGATGCACCACAACCACGTTTTCCTTACGCGCTTTGCTTCAATTCGTCGTACTGGATCTCATACAGGCGGCGGTAGAAGTCGCAGCGGGCCAGGAGTTCGGGGTGCGTGCCCACGTCGGCGATGCGGCCGTCCTGCATCACGGCGATGCGGTCGGCCAGGGCCAGCGCCCCCAGGCGGTGCGAGATGATGACCGTGGTCCGCCCCCGCACAAACCGCTCCAGCACCTTCTGGATGAGGTTCTCGCTTTCCAGGTCCACCTGGCTGGTGGCCTCGTCGAGGATGAGGATCGAGGGGTTGCGGAGGATGGCCCGGGCTAGGGCGATCCGCTGCCGCTGCCCGCCCGAAAGCAGGCTGCCCATCGGGCCGACCACCGTGTGGTAGCCCTCGGGCAGCTCGTTTTCGATGAAGCGGTGGGCGTGGGCCTGGCGGGCGGCCTCGATCACTTCTTCTTCGCTGGCCCACGGCGCGCCGTAGCGGATGTTGTTCAGCACCGTGTCGTCGAACAAGAGCGGTTCCTGGGTGACCAGTCCGATCTGCCCGCGGAGATCGCGCAGCCGCACCTCGCGCAGCGGGATGCCGTCCAGCAGGATCGCCCCCTCGGTGGGGTCGGCAAAGCGGGGGATGAGGTTCGCCAGCGTGCTCTTGCCGCACCCGCTAGGCCCCACAATGCCCAGCGTCTCGCCAAAACGGATCGAAAGGTTGATATCCCGCAGCACAAAATGCCCGGGCTGGTAGGCGAACGCGACCTGGCGGAACTCCAGGCTCTGGCGGTGCCGGCCCAGCGGGCGGGGGTGGGCGGGATCGCGGACCTGGGGCTGCCGGTCCAAAAGCGCGTAAATGCGTTCGGCCGCCGCCGCCCCCGCCTGCAACTGGGTGAATACGTCGGAAAGCTTGCGGGCCGGGTCGGCTGCACCGGCCAACAGCCCGAAAAACACCAACAGGGCCTCGATGGTCAGCGGCCGCGAACTCATGCGGATGCCCAACAGATGCGTCTGCCCCTGGAGCACCAGATAGGCGCCGGCCAGCATCGCCAGGCAGATGATGAGCATGCCCATCACTTCGATGATCGGTTTGGAAAGCGCGTCCCACCCGGCAATCCGCATCGACTTCTGAAGGTACTTCTTGCACACCCGCTGGAACCGCCGGCGCTCCTGCCGCTCCATGGTGAAGGCCTTGACGATCTTGATGCCCTGGAAGGTCTCGGCCAGGGTGTTGTACAGTTGGGCCATTTCCTCCATGGCCCGGCGGTTGGCCCGCTTGAGCGTCCGCCCCAGGGCCCGGATGAGCAAAGCCGCCAGAGGAGCGATCACCAGCGAAAGGATCAAGAGCCGCCAGCAGATCAATGCCGCCCCGACCAGGCAGGCCAGCATCTTCAGGGGCTCGCGCACCAGCTTGCCGAACAGGATGTTCATGCCCCCCACCAGGGCCTGCATGTCGTTGGTGAATCGGCTCAACAGGTCGCTGGTGCCCTCGTTGCTGAACGTGGCCACGTCCAGGCGCAGCGTCCGGGCAAAGAACAATCGCTGGAGTTCGAAGCCGCCCAGGTTGGCCAGCCGGGCCACCAGCACGCTGTTGGCCATAAGAAACAGGTCCTTCACCAGCGTGCCCAGCAGCACCAGCCCCAGAAACACCAAAAGCGTGCGGAACGGTGCCCGGGGCAGGTAGGCCTCGATCCATGGGCGAAGCATCTGGTAGCGCCGCAGCGTGGCCTGCTCCGCCTCCAGGCGGGCCTGGGCCTGGGCCAAGCGGGCTTCGGCCCGGCTACGCTGGGCATCCTCGGCGGCCTCAACAGCCCCCCGGGCGTCGGCCACTTCCGCTGTAATGCGCTGGATGGAGGCTTCGGATTTCTGGATTTCCTCGGCCACCCACTCCTGGAGCGATTGGTTCCGCCCGCATATCACCACGAACGGGTAGAGTGCCGTGATGTTGCCCCCCCAAAGGCAGCCCACCATGAGGGCGGTGATCACCGATCCGACGAAGGTCCATCGATACCGAAGGGCAAGTCGTAACGCTCGGCCGAAGCTGCTCATCCTGCACGGCATCCTGCAAGGCCAGAAAAGCTGGGTGGGCTATAGAGACTAGGCAACCCTGGCGTCCCTGCACCCCAGCGCGGTTGTCCCCTTTTACCACATCCCCGCCGAAACTCCAAGGGAAGTCGGCGCAGAGCGCGTGCAAGCACGCCCCCTACCGCAGCACTTCCAATGGCCTCAAGCGCATGGCCGACCAGGCAGGCACCAGTCCGCCCACCAGGCCCATCCCTAAGGCCAAGAGCAGCCCTGCGCCGAGTATCTG
>JBBIQF010000323.1:5050-7318 GCA_037442445.1 Planctomycetaceae bacterium | reverse complement strand
CGCTGCCGCTGCGGCTTCCGCCGCGCAAGCCGGTGCGGCGGCGGACAGTGGGGCTTTGCCCGCCGGCTCGGCCCCTAGCCCCGGCCGGCCCGAACTGCCCGAAGAACTCCGCACCCTGGTCCGCCGCAGCGAGGAACTCATCGCCCAGGCCGAACGCATCGCACCCCAGGCCTCGCCGGAAGATGCCCAGGAAATCCGGCGCCTGGTGCAAGAAATCCTCGCCGCCATCGCCACCCGCTCGCCCGGCGAGGTGGCCAAGCATCTGGAAGCCCTGGAGGATATGGTGTTTTACCTCCAAGAGACCTGACCAAAGCAGGCGGCCCGCCCGGCGGCTTGCAAGGCGGCAATGTTCCGAGCATGAATGCACCGGGGTCGCACGATGGCACGGTTTTCGAGCATTTCGGCCTACGCGCCCACCCTGTGCTGCCCCACCTGCCGGGCGCGGCAGGAGTGGACGGACCAGTGCCGGCGGTGCCGGAGCGATTTGCGGCTGCTGCGGCGTGTGGCGGCGCATTGCCGGTGGGCCCGGGTCCGCGCCTTGGCCGCCCTGAAGCAGGGGCAGTACCACCAGGCCCTGGCCCACGCCCAGCGGGCCCATGCGCTGAACCCCCAGCCTGAATCACGCCGGCTCTTGGCCGTATGCTACCTGCTGGCCGGCCGGCCCGCCGAGGCCCTGGCCCTGGCCGCCGATCCCGACCCGCCCTCCCCGGCGGGATCGAATTGACCGGCCTAGGAAAGCCAAACCCGGCCTGAGGGCCGGGCCTGTAAGGCCCTGGTGGGGCCGCTGACCGACGCCCGTTTACGGGCGTTTACCGCCGCAGGCGGCCCTAGGCCCGGCGTTTACGCCGGGTTCCAATGGGCCTGCATCGATCCCCCTTTTTCGGTCCCGAAGCGGCTCTGTCAGGCCCGTTTACGGGCCTCCTCATCAGGCCATCCGAAGCGGCATCGCTGGGCGCTGGAAGGGGCGGATTGGCGTACAATCTCCAGCGGGCAAAGGAGCCGGGCTGAAATCGAAGAGGAAAAGCAGACGTCTGGAGGAGCGGCCAAACCCGGCCTGAGGGCCGGGCCTGTAAGCCGGCTGTCGGCGGCAAGGCCCTTAAACGGGCCTATCTTGGGGCGGCGCGGCTTGCTGCCGGTTTCCTCACGGGATCATCGCATACCAGCAGCCAAGAGAGTTTTTCCGGGATAGGCTCTAATCATGGAAGCCGCCCTGATTGCCGAACTTCGGCGGCGCATCGGGCCGCATCCTTTGGTCCGGTTGGGCATCGGCGACGATGCCGCGGTGCTCGCCACCGCGGGCCTGCCCGATACCGTGCTGAGTGTGGACCTGCTGACCGACGGGGTCGATTTCCACCTGTCCGAAACCCCGCCGCAGCGGATTGGGCGCAAAGCCCTGGCGGTCAACCTCAGCGACCTGGCGGCCGTGGCCGCCCACCCCCTGGCCGCCCTCGTGGCCCTGGCGCTTCCCCGCCAGGCCGGCTTCGAGCTGGCCATCGGGCTCTACGAGGGCATGATCCCCCTGGCCGAACAGTTCCACCTGGCCATCGCCGGAGGCGATACCAACAGTTATGAGGGCCCGCTGGTGGTGAGCGTAACGGTCATCGGGACGGTTACCGAAGCCGGCCCGCTGACCCGCCGCGGTGCCCAGCCCGGCGACCGCATCCTGGTTACCGGGGCCTTTGGCGGCAGCATCCTCGGCCGGCACTTCGACTTCACTCCCCGGGTCCATGAGGCCGTACAATTGGTCCGCAGCTTTCCGGTGCATGCGGGGATCGATGTCAGCGATGGGCTGTCGCTGGATTTGGCCCGGCTGTGCGAGGAGAGCCGCTGCGGGGCCGAGCTGATCCTCGAGAGCATTCCCATCCATCCCGATGCGTACCGGCTTGCCGAGCGCCTGGCCGATGGTTCCACGCCCCTGGATCACGCTTTGGCCGACGGCGAGGACTTCGAGCTGATCCTGGCCGTCCCGCCCGAAGATGCCGAGCGGCTTGTCGGCCAGCAGCCTTTGGGCGTGCCAGTGACCGACATCGGCCGGTTCGTGGAAAGGCCGGGGCTTTGGCAGCGAGGGCCTGGAGGGGTCACGCCGCTGCGTGCCCGGGGGTATGAGCATCACTTCACGTAAGCCGCTTGGGCGAGGCATAATGATAGGGGGCAATGGTTTTCGTTTCCGGGCCGCTGGCCTTTGTGCGGCCTGGGTGCCCAGCGGAGCCATCGGCTGCCGAGCAAACCAACCACGATGGCTAAGAAGCGAAAAACTCGGCCGGAACG
>JBBIQF010000323.1:0-5040 GCA_037442445.1 Planctomycetaceae bacterium | reverse complement strand
CTTGTGGCTTGGTTGTGGTTTAGCATTTTTCAGATTCGACGCACAGAAGCGAAAAACCCGGCCGGAACGCCGTGCGGTGGAGCGTCCCCCTGTGCATGGGGGCAGCCGCCTGCTGTGGTATGTGCTGGCCTTGGCCATCGGCACCCTTCTGGTTCTGGGCCTACTGAATCGGGGCCCGCTCGACTTGCCCATCGCGGTGCTGGTGACGCTGGCCAAACAGGGTTCTCCGGAAAAGAACCCCGCTGCGGCGGTGGAAGTGCTCGAAGGGCCGGAGAACCACCGCCAGCGGGTACGCTACTCGGAATTGGGGGAGATCCGCATCGGCCGGGACGAAATCACCGGCAAGATTACGCGCCTGGTGCTGGACCCCCAGGAGCAGGCCAAGCCGCAGCGCCTTGCGTTCCGCTCTTCGCGGTACGGCCTGGGCGGCGATACGGATGCGATGTTCTTCGATCTGTTCGCCAATGCCGGGTTCACCGATTTCCGGGCCGAGGATGCCCCCGGCCTGGTGGGTTCATACGGCCTGCTATTGCTACTGGTGGCGCCGGTCGTGCTGCTGTTGGTGCTGGCCATCCGGCGCCTGGGGGGCCCGGGGTCGGCGATCGCCTTCGGCCGCAGCCGCGGCCGGTTTTACGCCCAGGAAGAAATCGGCGTAACTTTCGAGGATGTCGCGGGGCTGGACGAGGCGGTCGAGGAACTCCGCGAAGTGGTCGAGTTCCTCAAGAAACCGGAAAAGTACCGGGTCCTAGGGGGCCGCATCCCCAAAGGCGTGCTTTTGGTCGGGCCGCCCGGCACGGGCAAGACGCTGTTGGCCAAGGCCATTGCCGGCGAGGCCAGCGTGCCGTTTTTCAGCCTCTCGGGGTCGGATTTCGTCGAGATGTTCGTGGGGGTGGGGGCGGCCCGGGTCCGCGATATGTTCGAGCAAGCCAAGGCCCGCGCCCCCTGCATCGTCTTCATCGACGAGCTGGACGCCCTGGGCAAGGCCCGGGGCACCAGCGTGGTGGGCGGCCACGACGAGCGCGAACAGACGCTGAACGCCCTGCTGGTGGAGATGGATGGGTTCGCCTCCAACAGCGGCGTGATCGTCATGGCCGCCACCAACCGGCCCGAAACCCTGGACCCCGCCCTGCTCCGCCCCGGCCGGTTCGACCGCCATGTGCTGGTGGATCGGCCCGATGTCCGCGGCCGCGAGGCCATCCTCCGCGTCCACATCAAGGACGTGAAGGTCGATCCCCAGTTGGACATCAAAGAAATCGCCAGCATCACGCCGGGCTTTGTGGGGGCCGACCTGGCCGCCTTGGTCAACGAGGCCGCCCTCCTGGCCGCACGCAAGAATAAGAAACTGGTGGGCAAGGAAGAGTTCACCGAGGCGGTGGAACGCATCACCGCCGGACTGGAAAAGCGCCAGCGGGTGATGAGCCCCGAGGAGAAGCGGCGGGTGGCCTATCACGAAAGTGCCCATGCCCTGGTCGCCTCGTGCCTGCCCAATGCCGACCCGGTGCACAAGGTGTCGATCATTCCGCGGGGCCTGGCCGCTTTGGGCTACACCCTCCAGCGTCCCGAAGGCGACCGTTACCTGTTGACCCGCTCGGAACTGGAAAGCCGCATCCAGGTCCTGCTGGCTGGCACCGTGGCCGAAGAACTCGTCTTTCAAGACACCTCCACCGGCGCGCAGAACGATCTGGAACATGCCACGGAGATCGCCCGCAGCATGGTGATGGACTTTGGCATGAGCCGGCTGGGCCGGATCACCTTCCGCGACGGGCCCCGTTCGCCGTTTCTGGCTGCCGGCAACGATTACTTCCGGCCCCGCTTGCACAGCGAGCAGACCGCCCGCGAGATCGACGAAGAAATCCGCCGCATTCTGGACGAAGCCCTCCAGGGGGTCCGCGACGTATTGGAATCGCGGCGCCCCACGCTGGAGGCCATCGCCGCCCGGCTGATGGAAAAGGAGGTAGTCGATACCGAGGAACTTCGCGTGTTGATCGAAGGCGGCGACCCGGATTCGCTGCCTGCGCCCCCGCCCCAGCCCGAAACCCCTCCCCCGCGGCGAGCCCGGCGGCGTTTGGGCGATTCGGCCCCGGCGGAATGAACCTTGTGGTGCAGCCGTCCCGGCTGCATTGTGGTGTAGCCCTCCGGGCTGCCTTGTGGTACAGCCGTCTCGGCTGCATTCCTGAGGGTAAGCTGCCTGCGCTTCGGTGTGCCCGTAAGGGCCGCACTTTGGGGCCGGAAAAACGCAAGAATCCATTCAGGGGTTTCCGGCTTGGCCGTGTACAAGCTGATTCGCCAGGGGCTTCGGGCCGGAAAAAGGTAAAAATCCATTCAGGGGTTTCCGGGGGTCCAAAGCGTGGGTTTAGGGCCCGGCTCGCGGGCCGAGTCGGGCGTCCACAGTTTGCCCGGCTCGCCACCGTCTGGGGCGACGATCGAAGGCTCCACAGCCTGCCTGGCCCTCGAGACTGCGATATAGACATCGACGATCTCGCGGAAGTTGTTCACGAACTGCGCCACGCCGGGCTGCTTGCCATGCTCGGCGGTCATGTGGTTGAGCAACTCCACCGCCTCGCGCAACTCTCCGCGCTGGAGTCGAGCTTCGACTTCTAGGATATCGAATATGGCACAGGAGCCCGGTATTTTGCTCGTCTCCTGGCGCCACTTTTGGCACAAGGCCAAAGCCCGGGCATAATTGGGTTCCTGCTGCAAAAAGACTTGAGCCGCCTCGATGCGAGCGATGCTCCAGGGCACGGTGTCGTCCTGGGCCAGCCCGGGCGCCAACCGGGCCATCGCCGCAGTGGCCGAAAAACGCCGGGCACGCTCGAACGCCGCCGCCAACTGCGGGCCGCTGAGCTTTTCCGCGTCCACCAGGTGCAGCCGGGCCAAAGGCACGGACTCCGGGGGGATGACCGCCGGATCGATCGGCTCGCGCGGGGCCAATCCAACCAGCTCCCGGACCGCTTCACCTCCCACCTCCATCCCGAAACGCCGAAGATGGTGTTCCAAGAGGAGGAGTGCGGCTAGGGCCCGCCGCCGCAGGGCCCCGTCAGCCAGGCCTTCCTCGAAGCTCTTGCCGCCTAGAAGCCCCAAAGGCATTTTCGGCCAGCGCTGGCGCAGGAACTCCAGCCGGCGTTCGGCCAAGACAGGATGCCACCGCGACGGAGCCCCCATGCCCAGCAAACCCTCGTGGCGAAGGAATGCCACCGTGGCCGATTCCTCGGGCTCCGCGTCCGCAAGCCGGCTGGGACCGAGAAGGTCCCCCCCAATGCTCTCCACCCGCCGCTGCATATCGGGCAACGACTCGGGCGTCAAAGCCATAACGGTCAAATGGGGGGGCTCATTCTCCTTGCCTTTGGCCAACGTCAATACACACGCCCACTCGGGGACCTCGGCCGGTGGCACCGGCGGGCCGACCAGCCGATACCATTTTTTCGACTTTGCCCGTTCCTCGGCCTCCTTGACCATCGGGTTGGGGATGACTTCCAGGGGCGTAATGGCCGCGTCCCGCTCAAGAGCGGCTCGCAAGGCCTCGGCGTCCGTTACCGGGTACAGCACATCCGGAATCCGAATCGTGTCGCCCAGCATTTCGCCCGTGCTGTAGGCGGCATAGGCCTCCAGTTCCGCCGCATCGTCGTCCGAAGGGGCCAGCGATGCACACTGCCTTGCGCCCTCGGCCGAGCCGGCCATATCGCCCAGCCAACTCCGCACCACCATCAGGTTGTGCCACACCGCAGGGACGCCGTTGGCTCGCTGGGCCAGTTCGGCGAATCCCCGCTCGGCCTCGAACCAGCGGAGCGTTTGGGCCTGCTGGAAAGCCTCCTCGAACTCGTTCTTCCAGACGAAGTCCACCGGGCACGGTACCAGGGGCCGCGGTTCCTTGTACCACAAGGCTTCAGGAAGGCCGCGATCGAATCGGAACAGCGCCTCATCGTCGCCCCAGGCCTTCAATATGGCCCGGGCCGCATGCGCGAAGCCAGACATTAACATCCGGTCGATAACTTGAAACACGTGGCGCTCGATCCGCTCATGGACCTCTTTGTCCCCGCAGGCGGCTAGGGCTTTGAGAATAGGCCTGATGGCAGCCCGGCCCCCGTCAACCCCCTCCGCCGCCAGGGCGCAGGCCAACTCCGCCTGGGCCAACGGATTGTCCGGATGGCGGGCCACAAATGCCTCGGCGTTGGCTCGGAGCGGCTCAGAGCGGCTCAGTTCAAACAGCGCCCTGCCTTTGAGGGCGAAAAGGCACGCCCGGTCGGGGTGATTCCGCTGGATTCGCTCGATATGCTCCACCGAAGCGTGCCATTGCTGGCCATCCATCATCCGCTGGATACGCTGCAACTCGGGCAGCAACTCCGGACAGCAAAAACGAACCTTCTTGCCCGTCCCCCCAGGGCAGAGGGTGTACTGATCAATCGCCGCGGACATGAAACTTTTCCTGGTAGGCTGGGGAAGTGGAAAATGTCATCCTATCACACCCGGCGGGCCTTGGCGACCCGCACAGTCTGGCCGCAGGCGGAAAAAGGGGGTGGCGGGTGAGAGGTGACGGGTGACAGGTGACTAGAGATAGGCAGCGGGGGATAGGCGGCGGGAGTGGGTGACAGGCTTCTTTTGGCGAGTGGGGCGAAGGATTGGGCCGGAATGGCACCTAAAGGACCTCAACTACCCAAATTATCGCCACCCTGCGGTTGACCTTGTGCCCGTGCGCCAAATGCAATAACGTAAGCACTGTCGGCAAGCCAGGCAGGATGCCGGGCAAGGATTGTACCGGAAGGTGGCCGCAGGCCGGCTGGCCGAGGGGCCCTGTGGATAGCCGCCTCGGTCGGCGATTCCGGTAGCGTCCCCCCATTTTCTCCCGCTGAATCTGGGTTCTGGTAGATCGAGTGGATCCATGGAAGGACCGCACCCGTGTGCCGGTGGCTCGTTGGCGCGCCCTACGTTCAAGCTCGTGGTTCCCTCCGATAGCGGGCCAGACACGTCGCTAGCAAGCCGGTGGCGGCGGGCGGTTCGCCGCACCGGTCAGTGGCTCCTGGCCCAACAGCATCCCGAGGGCTA
>JBBIQF010000322.1:0-7335 GCA_037442445.1 Planctomycetaceae bacterium | reverse complement strand
AGGGTGCGTGCTCTGACCGCACGCGCCGCAAGAACGAGCCGCCGGCTGGCAGCAGCGATTGCCCCCGGGCCTGGACCCCCACGCGACGCCGGACCGGGTGTTTCCGCTGTTCATCGTTCGGGGCCTGCCGGCCGGCGTGGCGGGGCTGGTGGTGGCGGGCATCTTCGCCGCCGCACAGTCCACGCTATCGAGCAGCTTGAACGGCTCGGCCACGCTCCTGTTGCGCGACGTGTACCAGCGCTACTTTCGGCCGAAGGCAGGCCAGCGCGAATCGATGGTGGTGCTGTACCTGGGCACTCTGCTGATGGGCGTGCTGGGGACCGGGACGGCCCTGGCCATGACGCGCGTGCGCACGGCACTGGACGCCTGGTGGGAACTGGCCGGCATCTTCAGCGGCGGGATGCTCGGGCTGTTCCTGCTGGGGTATCTGGTCCGCGGTGCGCGGGGGCGAGACGCAGCCGTGGGCGTGATCGGCGGCGTGGCCGTCATCGCCTGGATGACCCTCTCGCCGTCGCCGCGCTGGCCGGCCAGCCTGGCCGCGCTGCGCAGTCCCTGCCACCCGTTTCTGATCCCCCTGGCCGGCACGCTGGCCATCTTGGCCTTGGGCAGCCTGGCCCGTCGGCCGCTTCGCCGCGATGGGGTACAATTGCCCTAGGGTCCGTTTCCGGAAACACTCGGAGTCGCAGCGCGATGAACCGCGGCCAACTGCCTCAGCCCCTGCGCGGCATCGTTCCGCCGCTGGTGACGCCCCTGGCCGATCCCGAAACGCTGGACCGCAAAGGCCTCCAGCGGCTGGTGGAGCACGTGTTGGCCGGCGGCGTGGCGGGCGTTTTTATCCTGGGCACCACGGGCGAGGGGCCCAGCCTTTCGTACCGGCTGCGGCAGCAAACCATCGACGTCGTGGTCGAGCAGGTGGCCGGCCGAGTCCCGGTGCTGGTCGGCATCACCGATACCTCGTATGACGAATCGCTGGGACTTGCCGGTTATGCGGCGGATGCGGGGGCCCAGGCCGTGGTGCTGGCCCCCCCTTGCTACTACCCGGCCGGCCAGAACGATCTAGCCCGCTACCTCCGGCGGCTGGCCGGCGCCTGCCCGCTGCCTTTGGTGCTTTACAACATGCCCAGCCACACCAAGTTGCCGCTTGCCATGGATACGCTGGCGGAACTGCTCGATGTGCCGAATCTGGTGGGCATGAAGGACAGTTCGGGCGATATGATCTATTTCCATCAGGTTTGCCGCCTGGTACGCCAGCGGCCGGACTGGACCTTGCTGGTGGGGCCCGAAGAGCTGCTGGCCGAAGCGGTCCTCTTCGGCGCCGATGGCGGCGTCTGCGGCGGGGCGAACGTCTTTCCCGAGTTGTACGTGGCCGTGGAGCAGGCCGCCCGGGCTGGCCAATTGGAGCGCCTCCGTACGCTGCACGATCAAGTGCTGCGTGTGGCCAGCGCCCTGTACACCCTGGGCAGTCCGGGGGCAGCGGTAACGCAGGGAATCAAAGCGGCCCTGGCGGTACTGGGCATCTGCAACGATCAGATGGCCGAGCCCTTTGCAAGCCCTGCGCCCCACCTCCGCCGCGCCGTGGAACCCCGCGTGCGCGAACTGTGCGAAGCGCTTGCCGGTCTCAAAGCACTTGCCGCGGCCGGAAAGCGGTAGGCGCTGCGGCTGCCGACGGCTCATTCGGCCAGCAAGGCCGCCACCCGCCGTTCGATCTCCTCCACCACGCCGGGGGCATAGCCCACCCAAACCCCGCGAACCACGCCCTGGCCATCCAAGACGACCGTGGTCGGAAAGACCGCCCGGCCCCCCAATTGCTTGAACGCCGCACGCGTGGTCCCGCTGGGATCGCCGTACGCCGGAAGCGAAAGCCCTTTGGCATGCAAGAAGTCGATCGTCTCGGCCTTCAGTTCCTCAAAAGCCTCGGCTTCCGCGGGGCGCGGCAAACACGAGACCGCAAGCAGCCGGAACCGGTCGTTGCCCGCCATCCGGTGGTACAGCTCGGCCAACTCGGGCATTTCCTGCCGACAAGGAGGGCACCACGTGCCCCAGAAATTGAGCACCACCACCTTACCGGCCAGGTCCGAGAGGCTGAGGCGGCCCGAAGCCCCACTGATGGGCTCCAGCTCCAAGGCGGGGAACCGCTGGCCGACTGCCGGGTGCTGCTCCGCCTGCGAGGCGGCCTCCTCTTCGACCGGCCGGACCGCGGGGACCAACGTGTGAACGACGAAGATCCCCACGCCGGCCGCCACCGCCACGATAATGGCGATTCCCAAAAATGTGAAAACCGCCCGCACAGAGGACGCCGCAGCACCCGGAGTCTCAGGACCGCCGGGCGACATCTCACCAAAAGGAGGGTTCATAAAGCACCACCCATTGTCCGTTCGTGTTGGCCGCGACGCACCGGCGCCGGCATGTTCTAGGGCGACCGAGTTCGCCCGGTGGCCATCCCCTTCGGGACCCGGCCATGCGATAATTATAGGCGCACTAACGGGCCCTCTGCCTCCCAAGGAGTTTTCCCCCGGAGGTCGTATGGGACAAAAACGCCATGCCCCCGACGACTGGTTTCCGTGCCCGCATTGCGGTGCCGAGGTACCCGAAGGGGCCACCTTTTGCCGGGCCTGCGGGGCCACCGAGGAGTCGGGCTGGGGGCCGGACGAATACCAAGAGGACTATCCCGCCGGCTATCAGGGCGAGGACGATTTCGATTACGCGGACTACCTCCGCCGCGAGTTCCCCGACCACGCCGGTCGGCAGCAACCCGTCTCGCTGAAGGTCGCCCTTTTCACGCTGGCCGCCGTGCTGGCCGCCCTGGGTCTCTTGCTGGCTTCGCTGGGCGTGTGGTAAGCGCAACCCGGCCGGACGCAGATTCTAGTGCTGCCGCCCGGCGTACACATGTTTGCCCAGCCCGTAGGGGGGCAACACGCGGTGCACGATCACCGGCGCCGGGTTGGTGTGAACGATCACCGTCTTGCCGTCTTTGACCGCTACAAAGCGTTTGGCCTGGGCGTGGTTGGGGCTCCCCAAGATCCCGTACAAGGCAGCCAGTACCGCGATCGGAATCCACTTCTTCATGGCCATTTGGCAGGTCGCTCCTTCGGAAACCGGTGGGCGTTGCCCGCTCGGGGTGCCCGCGAACCTCTTCGTCCCCATCGCTCCGGTCCGCCAATGGGTCTTGCGTGCTCGGGGTGCACCCGGCGGGGCACGTTGCCGTTGGTCGCATAACTCCCACCCACGCGCCGTAGGCGCCGGCGGGGCTTGCGACACATGCTCAGTCTACCTTATCGGAGGGCGACTGTCTGGATTGGTGTCGGCAGCGAACGGCCGCTCCGAATAGGCGGAGGCCCAGTAGCACGTCTTGAACCGCATTTGCCGGACGCACCGGCCGTAAGCGAAGTAACGAGAATGAGGGACGGATCGGAGCGGCGCATCTATCGCCGGGCGAAGAATGCCTCGTTCCAACGCAGTTGGTTCCGGAAGTCGGCCAGCCGGGTATCGCTGCCGATCCGCAGGCACTCCACGCCTGCCATGTCGGCGAAATCCTCGAATACCTCGGCACTGAGGGCCTGGCAGAACGCCGTGTGATGGGGCCCGCCCGCATAAATCCAGGCCGCGGCCGCGGTGTGGAAGTCCGGGCGCGGGGCCCAGACCGCCCGGGCCACGGGCAGGCGGGGCATGGGCGCCTCGGGCGCCACCGCATCCACCTCGTTGACCAGCAGGCGGAAGCGGTCGCCCAGGTCGATCCAAGCCGCGTTGATCGCCGGTCCCGGCCGGGCAGTAAACACCAGCCGCACCGGATCGTTCCGCCCCCCAATGCCCAGAGGATGGATTTCGCATGAAGGCGTCTGGTCCGTAAGCGAGGGGCAGACCTCCAGCATGTGTGCCCCCAGCACCAGCGGCCGGGCCGGATCGAGGTGGTAGGTGTAATCCTCCATGAAAGACGTGCCGCCCGGCAAGCCGGCCGACATGACCTTCACCGCCCGCACCAAAGCCGCGGTCTTCCAATCCCCTTCGGCACCGAATCCGTAGCCGTCGGCCATCAAGCGCTGAACGGCCAGGCCCGGCAATTGCTCCAAACCATAAAGGTCCTCGAACGTATCGGTGAAGGCCGTGAAGCCGCCGCCGGCCAATAGCCCCCGCAAGCCCAACTCGGTGCGAGCGGCATAGCGCAGGGCCTCGTGCCGGGCACCCCCGGGCCGCAACTCCGGAGCAACGCGGTACTGGGCATCGTACTCGGCCACCAGGCGATCGACCTCGGCATCGGTGACGGCCTGCATGTGCCGGACCAACTCGCCCACCCCATAGCCGTTGACCTCGATGCCCCACTGCGCCTGGGCCTCGACCTTGTCGCCTTCGGTAACCGCCACGTGGCGCATGTTGTCGCCCAGGCGGGCGACACGCAGATGCCGCATCGCATGCAGCCCCACCGCGGCCCGCTGCCAGGCGGCCAGCCGATCCTGCGTCGGGTGCTCCGCCCAATGCCCCACGACCACCTTGCGGGCCTTGCGCAGCCGGGCGCAGATGAACCCAAACTCGCGGTCCCCGTGGGCCGCCTGGTGCAGGTTCATGAAATCCATGTCGATCGTGCCCCACGGCAGGTCGCGGTAGAACTGCGTGTGCAGGTGGGCCAGGGGCTTCTCCAAGGCCCTCAGGCCGGCAATCCACATCTTGGCCGGCGAAAACGTGTGCATCCACGCGATAACCCCGACGCACCGGGCATCGGCATTGGCCTGGCGGCAGACGGATAGAATCGCCTCGGGCGTGGTCACCACCGGTCTGAAGACGACCGGCACGGGCAGCCGGCCCGAGGCGTTCAGCCCCGCCACCACTTGCTGGCTGTCGGCAGCCACCTGGCGCAACGCCTCGTCGCCATAAAGATGCTGGCTTCCCGTTACAAACCACGCCTCCAGCGACCCCAAGTCCACGGCACAACTCCTGGCACAAAGTGGCAACGATCGAGGCAAGAAAGACCCTTGCAACGTGCAGGCAGCCGCCGGCACCGCACGGGCTGCCGCCAACAGTGTAGCAGACGCGCGCAACCCGCAGCCGCCCCACGGCCTTCCTCCGCATCGGTTACGCGAAGCACAAGCCGATGGGGCCGGGCCGGCCCGCGCTCCACCCGGTCCACCTCGCGGCGAACTACTCTTGGCTATTGCTGCTGCCGGTGAACCGAAGGATGTAGTATAGCAGAGTGAGAACGGCCTGAAGCGTGGCCGCCACATAGGTCATGGCCGCCGCCCCCAGTACCCGGTCCACGTACACCATCTCCTGCGGCGACACGATACCCAAAGCGGCCAGTTGGGCCTTGGCCCGGGCGCTGGCGTTGAACTCCACCGGCAGGTTGACCAACTGGAAGAAGACCACCCCGCTGAAGGCGATGATGCCCGCCCACACCAGCGATGGCAGCGCTAGAATCACCCCCAGGATCAGCAGGATCAAGCTGGCGTTGCTTCCGAAGGCGGCTGCGGGGACGGCCGCGTTGCGGATCGACAGCGGGGCATATCCGTAGCCATGCTGGAGGGCATGGCCCGCTTCATGGGCGGCGATCCCCACTGCGGCCAGCGACCGGCTATGGTACACCGCCTCGCTCAGGCGCAGCACCCGCTCCCGGGGGTCATAGTGGTCGGTCAGATGGCCGGGCGTCGGCTCGATCCGCACTTCGTTCAGTCCGGCCGAGTCCAAGATATGCCGAGCCGCCGCCGCCCCGCTCAGGGGGGCCGCCACCTCTTGGGCTTGCGCATAACTGGCGTGGATCCGCCACTGGGCCCAAATCGCCAGCAACAGCGCCGGAGCGATGATCAGAAAATACAAGGGATCGAAAAACATCGAACACGTCCTCCGTTGGCTCTGTGCTTTGTTGTCGAAAACCTTGCACACGCCCCCTGCTGACCCCAAACCCGGGAGATCACATCCCCGCCGGTCGGGGCATTCGGCATCAACCTATTGGTTTTAGTAATTATACGTTCGGGGCAGATTTCGGGGATGGACACGCGGCCGCTCACCGAGCCGCGAAGGCTTACCGAGCCTCCACCGCCCACCGAGCCGCGACCGCAAGGGAGCGGTCGATTTCGGCACGCCAGCCTCGAAACGTGGAGCGTGGCCCGCCACGCCTGGAGGGACGCGCTCCGTCGCGTCCAAGGTCCTTTGTCGCGTCCGTCGGGTTTGCAACCACATCGCCGGCCACGACGGAGCGTGGCCCTCCAATGGCGCGTGGCCCTCCAATGGCCTGCCCGCATCCCGCCCGCTGATCCACCGGGCCCGACGTAGTGTCTAGCCTCGGAAAAGGCTACAATTGCCGGTTTAGCCGTGTGGGGTGAAGCCGGTGGCAGGTTTGCCTCGCGGTTCCGGGTAACCGCCGAATGCCTTTTTTCGAAGGGCACCCCACCGCGGAGACGACCCCATCAATCTTGCCGGAGAGGACATAACTCGTGACTCGAACACCACTTGTGGCGGGCAACTGGAAAATGAATCTGGATCGGGCCGGGGCCGTGGCCCTCGCCCAGGCCGTCGCGCAAGGGGCAGGCCAAGTCAACGGGGTCGAAGTGGCCGTGCTCCCACCCAGTCTGTACGTCCACGCGGTGTCGGCCGTGCTTGCGGGCACACCCGTCCGGTGGGGGGTGCAAAACGTCTATTGGCGTCCCAACGGGGCCTTTACCGGCGAGATCAGCGTGGCCATGGCCAAAGACCTGGGGTGCTCGTACATCGTCATCGGCCATAGCGAG
The DNA here is from genome assembly GCA_037442445.1 of Planctomycetaceae bacterium. Taxonomy (GTDB): domain Bacteria; phylum Planctomycetota; class Planctomycetia; order Pirellulales; family Thermoguttaceae; genus JANLFZ01. The sequence goes on along the minus strand of JBBIQF010000322.1, from coordinate 622 downwards.
CGCCGCCACATCCTGGGCGAGACCGACGAGGACGTGAACAACAAAGTCCGGGCGGTACTTGCGGGTGGGCTCAGCCCAATCATTTGTGTGGGCGAAACGCTGGAAGAGCGCGAGGCCGGGCTGACCTTGGCGGTGGTCGAGCGGCAGTTGCTGGCGGCCCTGGCGGGAGTGGGCCAAGCCGACGTAGGCCGGGTGGTGATTGCCTATGAGCCGGTCTGGGCCATCGGCACCGGCCGCAATGCCACGCCCCAACAGGCCGAGGAGGTCCATGTGGCGCTTCGCAAGTTGCTCGCAGCTCGATACAATGGGGATGTGGCCGAGGGCATTCGCATCCAGTACGGCGGGAGTGTCAAGCCGGACAACGCGCGGGATCTGCTTTCCCAGCCGAATATCGACGGGGCGCTGGTGGGCGGTGCTAGCCTGAAAGCCGACCAATTCTTGAAGATCGTTGCGGCCGCCGTCGGCTGAGCGACTACGAAGGGAAAAGGCCCATGACCTCCTTGCTGATGGTTGTTTTGTTCATCCTGGAGATCATTTTGATCGTGCTGGTCCTCATTCAGAAAGGCCGGGGGGCTGGTTTGGCCGGGGCGCTCGGGGGCATGGGGGGGCAGAGTGCGTTCGG
>JBBIQF010000321.1:0-7348 GCA_037442445.1 Planctomycetaceae bacterium | reverse complement strand
GTCATTGGGATTTGGTCATTGGGATTTGGTCATTGGGATTTGGTCATTGGGATTTCAGATTTGAGATTTCAGATTTGAGATTTGAAATCTGAGATCTGAGATTTCAGATCTCCGACTTGGCACTCCCGCCTTCCTCATTCGGCCTTCCTCTTGCTCGCCGGCCGCGCTCATCTAGCCGTCCGTGGGGGTTTTCGGTACCGTTATGGACGGTGGCCCCCAATAGGCCCCTGGGTTCCTCACCGTAACCGTCTGCGCCGCAATGCCCTCCAACCTGACCAGCCTCCGCAACATCGGCATCATCGCCCATATCGATGCGGGCAAGACTACGGTCACCGAGCGGATGCTCTACTACGCCGGCTTCACCCACAAAATGGGGGAGGTGGACAAGGGGACGACCGTTACCGATTTTCTGGAGGAGGAGCAGCAGCGGGGCATCACCATCCAGTCGGCGTGTGTTACCTTCCGCTGGAAGGGGGTTGCCGTCAACCTGATCGACACGCCCGGGCATGTGGATTTCACCGCCGAGGTGGAACGCAGTCTGCGGGTGCTGGATGGCGGCATCGTGGTCTTCAGTGCCCGCGAGGGGGTCGAGGCCCAAAGCGAGACCGTTTGGCGCCAGGCCGACAAGTATCACGTCCCCCGCCTAGCCTTTATCAACAAGATGGACCGCGAGGGGGCCGACTTCTTTGGCACGCTCGAAGAGATCGAGAAGCGCCTGAACTGCCATCCCGTGGCCGTGCAGTTGCCCATCGGCAGCGGGCCGCCGCATTTCCAGAACCCGTTCCGCGGCCTGATCGACCTGGTGGCCATGAAGCAGCTCACGTGGGTCGCGGAGACGGAGGGGCGGGAGTACATCGCCTCGGACATTCCGGATGAACTCCGCGAGGATGCCGAGTTCTGGCGAGGCCAGATGCTCGATCGGCTCTCGATGTACAGCGACGAGCTGACCGAACGGCTGTTGTCCGAGCAGCCGGTGCCGGCCGAACTCATCGAAAGCGTGCTCCGCAGCGCCACGATCCACAACCTGGTGGTTCCGGTGTTGTGCGGTTCGGCATTGGACCGCATCGGGGTGCAGCCGCTTTTGGATGCGGTGGCCAAGTATCTGCCTAGCCCGGTCGATATTCCCCCTGTCGAGGGTAAAGACCCGAAGACGGGCAAGACGCTGGTGCGCAAGGCCGACCCCAACGAGCCGTTTTGCGGCCTGGTGTTCAAGGTCCAGCCCGAGCGCCACGGCGACCTGGATTTCGTGCGGGTGTATTCGGGGCGGCTCAAGGCGGGCAGCCGGGTGTACAACCCGGGCAAGGACAAGAAGGAGAACGTCCCGCAGTTGTGGCGGATTCTGGCCGACGACCGGCACCAGGTGCCCGAGGTCGAGGCGGGCGACATCATCGGTATCGTGGGGATGCGGCACTCGGTGACGGGCGATACCCTGTGCGACCCCAAGCACCCCATCCTCTTGGAGCCGATCGCCTTTCCCGAGACCGTGATCTCCATGGCCATCGAGCCGGAAAGCACCGCCGAGCGCAAGAAGCTGGCCGAGGTCCTGGAAATGCTCAAGCGCCAGGACCCCACCTTCCGCGCGCGGGAGAGCGAGGAGACCGGGCAGACCATCATCAGCGGCATGGGCGAGTTGCACCTGGAGGTGATCACGCACCGGCTGGTGCGGGACTTCGGCCTGAATGTCCGGGTGCACAAGCCGCGGGTCAGCTACCGCGAGACCATCGAGCGGGCCGTCGAGGTTACCGGCCGCTGCCACCGCAACGTGGCCGGCCAGATGCTGTTCGCCGAGCTGACCATCCGCATGGAGCCGTTTCCCCAAGGCATGAAGCGGGTCGTGGTCTGTGCCGATGCGGGCGTGGACCTGCCGCCAGCGTTCCTCAATGCGGCTCTGGAAGTCCTCGCCGAGCAGGGCGAAGGGGGGGGCATGCTGGGCTACCCCCTGATGAACGTGCGGATTACGGTCCTGGGCGGCAAGACGCACGAGACGGAATCCACGGAACTGGCCTTTCGGCTGGCCGCCCGCGATGCCTTCGACCGCGCCTTGCGCGAAGCCGGCGTGGTGCTCCTGGAGCCGCTCATGCGCCTGGAGGTGACCACGCCCGAGGAGCATCTGGGCGAAATCGTCAACGACCTCCAGCAGCGGCGGGCCGAGATCACCCACACCCATCACCGCGGCCCGATGACGGTGATCGAGGCCCAGGCCCCGCTGGCCAACCTGTTCGGCTATGCCAATGCGGTGCGGAGCCTCAGCCAGGGGCGAGCGACCTACACCATGGAGCCTTTCTCCTATGGCCCGGCCCCGCCCGAGGTGCTGCAAAGCTTCCTGTAAGCGCCGGCCCCCAGTGGTGGACCATTCCCCGGCCGCCGGCTATCATCAACTTTCAATAGCGCCAACCCTTGCCCTTCAAGGTCTTTCGAGGCTTCCCCCCATGGCCGACAAGACGGTCTTCCAACGAATCCTGGATCGGGAGATTCCGGCCGACATCGTTTTCGAGGACGACCGGTGCCTGGCCTTCCGCGATATCCATCCCCAGGCCCCCGTGCATGTGGTCGTCATACCCAAAAAGCCGATTCCTACACTGAATGACGTGACCGAGGACGACGCGGGCTTGATCGGGCACTTGTTTGTGGCCATGCGGCAGATCGCCTCGCGCCTGGGGTTGCACAAGGGGTACCGGGTGGTCGTCAATTGCGGGCCGGATGCCGGCCAGGTGGTGATGCACGTGCATTTCCACCTGCTGGGCGGCCGGGAGTTCGGCTGGCCGCCGGGATAACGCCGACGGTGCGTATTGGGAGTTCGGGGGGTTCGGCCGGAGCCCGATGCGTGCCGGCCAGGGTCTAGCGATCGAGGCCTCCGCGGTGGGAGGCCGGGTCGCCGCCGTACCTCGCGGGGCAACCCGCTGGCCGGAAATGGCAAGACGCGCCAATCGCCGCCGCACCGCGTGGGCCCAGGCAGGGCCCGGGATGCGAACGCATGGCCGATGGAGTCCTGTGCATGGGGTCGTTGAACATCCTCCGGATCGACACGCGGCACGGCGATTTTCGCGCTGCCCTGGCCGACTTGCGCCGCCGCTTGAGCCCGCAGGGCGACGTGGTCACTCCCGAGGGGCGCCAACGGACCATCGAGGTGTTCGGCCAGCCTCTCAGCCCGGCCGAGGTCGTCCAGCGCATCTGCCGGGATGTCGAGGCGCGGGGCATGGAGGCGGTGTTGGAGTACTCGGCGCGCATCGACCGGGCGGAGCTTTCGGCCGAAACCCTTCGTGTTCCGCCCGAGGAGATGGCCCAGGCCCATGCCCAGGCCGACCCCGAGTTCCTCGCCGCTGTCCGCCGTATCCGCCAGAACATCGTGGAGTTCCAGCAGGCGATCCTGCACCGCGACGTGCGGGTGGACGTGCCGGGGGGATTCTTGTTGGAGCGTTACCGGCCGCTAGAGCGCGTCGGGATTTGCGTGCCCGGCGGCGCGGCGGCGTATCCTTCCACCGTGCTTATGACCGCGGTGCCGGCCCAGGTGGCGGGCGTGCCGGAGTTGGCCATCGTGGCCCCCCCCTCGCCGCTGGGCGCCTATAACCCGCATCTCTTGGCCGTCTGCCACGAATTGGGTATTGCCGAGGTCTATCGGCTCGGCGGGGCGCAAGGGGTTGCCGCGCTGGCCTATGGCGCCGGCCCCATCCGCCGCGTGGACAAGATCGTCGGGCCAGGCAACCTGTTCGTGGCCCTGGCCAAACGGCACGTATTCGGCCAAGTGGATATCGACGCCATCGCCGGCCCAAGCGAAGTGGTGGTTATCGTGGACGACACCGCCCCGCCGGCCTACACCGCCTGCGACTTGCTGGCCCAGGCCGAGCACGCCCCAGGGGCCAGTATCCTCATCGCCTGGCAGCCCGAGGTGCTGGAAGCCGCTCTGGCCGAGTTGCGCACGCGCCTGGACAACATCGACCGCGGCGCGCTGGCCCGGCAGTGCTTGGAAAGGTTCGGGGCCGCCATCCTCGTGCGCGATGCCGAAGAAGCCTGCCGCGTGGCCGACGAAATCGCCCCCGAACACCTGCACATCGCCACGGCCGAAGCCGAACGCCTGGCCAGCCTCGTTCGCCATGCCGGCGCCATTTTCGTCGGCCACTATTCGCCGGTAGCCGTCGGCGACTATGCCGCCGGCCCCAGCCACGTCTTGCCGACCAGCGGCACCGCCCGGTTCGCCTCGGGCCTTTCGGCCAACGACTTCCTCCGCTCGGCCAGCGTGCTGTGTTTCAGCCGCCAAGGGCTGGCGCGCCTGGCCCCGGATGCGTGCCGGCTGGCCACTATCGAGGGTCTTTCGGCCCACCGCGCCAGTTTGGAGGTGCGGCTGTCCGGCCCCTGATGCCTCTGCCCCTCTGCCGCTCGACCAGGCCCCTGTGCACCTGCTTCGCCCCGCTTGACCAACCCGCTTATGGATGCCCGTTCTGAGTTCGTCCGCCCCGAAATCCTCGCCATGGCCGGCTACGTGCCCGGCGAGCAGCCGCAGGAAAGCGGCTACATCAAGCTCAACACCAACGAGAATCCCTATCCCCCGTCGCCCGCCGTGCGCCAAGCCATCGAGGAGGCCCTGGCCCGCGGGCTGCAAAAGTATCCCGATCCCCTGGCCACCGCCTTCCGCCGCAAAGCCGCCGAGGTCCTCGGTGTCGAGCCGGACTGGATCCTCTGCGGCAACGGCAGCGACGACATCCTCACTATCGCCACGCGGACCTTTGCCGGCCAGGGCCAGCGCGTGCGCTTGCCTTACCCTAGCTACATCCTTTACCGCACGCTGGCGCAAATCCAGGCCGCCCACGCCGAAGAGGTGTTTTTCCGCCCCGATTGGTCGCTGCCCGATGCGTTCGCCCAGCCCGCCGAGGGGCTCCGCCTGGTTTTTTTGCCCAATCCCAACAGCCCTTCGGGCACCGTCGTGCCGCCGGACGAGGTGCTGCGGATTGCCGAGCGGCTGCCCTGCCCCTTGCTGGTGGACGAGGCCTACGCCGACTTCGCCGAAACCAACTGCCTGCACCTTGTGCGCCGCTGCGAGAAAGTGCTCGTCTCGCGCTCGCTGAGCAAGTCGTACGCCCTGGCCGGCCTGCGGTTCGGCTACGTCGTGGCCCAGCCGCACCTCATCCAGCAGATGCTCAAGGTTAAGGACTCGTACAATTGCGATGCCCTGGCCATCGCGGCAGCCACCGCCGCCTTGGGCGACCAGCGATGGCTGGCCGAAAACCGGGCCCGCCTCCTGGCCACCCGCCGCCGCTTGACCGATGGCATGCGGGCCTTAGGCTTTATAACGGTCGATTCGCACGCCAATTTCACCTGGAACGTGCATCCGCACCATCCCGCAAAACCGCTCTACGAGGAACTCAAACGCCGGAAGATTCTGGTCCGATACATGGACTATCCGGGCTGGGGTGACGGCCTGCGCATTACCGTGGGCACCGATGCCGAAATCGACGCCCTCCTGGACCAGTTGCGAACCCTGGTTTAGCTGCCCCAACGCGTGCCGAACCGCCCCGCCCGCCAACCGCGCCCCCTAACGCCCGCAAAAACCGAACCCAAACATGTCCCGCACCGCCCGCATCCACCGCCAGACCCTCGAAACCGATATCGACCTGTCGCTTGCGCTGGACGGCAAGGGAACCGCCCAAGTCCGCACGGGCATCGGCTTTTTCGATCACATGCTCACCCTGTTGGCCCGCCATGCCGCTTTCGATCTGACCCTCCAGGCCGCCGGCGACCTCCACGTCGACCAGCATCACACCGTCGAAGACGTGGGTATCTGCCTGGGACAAGCGCTTGGGCAGGCCCTGGGCGACAAGGTGGGCCTGGCGCGGTACGGCCATTTCACCCTTCCCATGGAGGAAGCGCTCGTATCGGCCGCCGTGGACCTCGGAGGCCGGCCGTACCTGGTGTTCGAAGTCGCCTTCGGCAGCCCCAAAATCGGCGAGTTCGACAGCGAACTCGTCCACGATTTCTGGCACGCGGTGGCCACCCACACCCCCTGCAACCTCCACGTCACGCTGCACCGGGGGAGGAACGCCCACCACATTGCCGAGGCCGTGTTCAAGGCCGTGGCCCGGGCGCTCCGCATGGCCGTGCGCATCGACCCCGGCGAAACCGGCATCCCCAGCACCAAGGGCGTCCTCTAGGGCGACACCGGCGCGTAGGGTGCGTGCTCAGCACGCACGCGCAATTTGGAAAGCACCAAATCCCAAGCACCAAATCCCAAGGACCAGGGCCCAACAAGAGGTGCGTGCGATGAATGACCAATGACCAAGTCCCAATGACCAACGGCCTGAGGCCAACGCGAGGTGCCCGAAATGAATGACCAATGACCAAGTCCCAATGACCAATTACGGCTGCTGGCCGTCCAAGCGGGGGGGCGGCACTGGCTCATTGGTGCCCACCCATTCAGATTTGGGATTTGGGATTTGAGCTTTGAGATTTCAGATTTGGTCATTGGTGCTTGGTCATTGGGATTTGGTCATTGTCGCTTGGTGCTTCGCCTTTGATCACCAGTCATTCGTCATTTGGCTTTCGTCATTCGACATTCGTCATTCGCCACTGGCCCCACGCCCTTCGGCATTCCTCCCGGCCCGATAGTGTTCCCTGGCGATCCCGGCTGCCCCGATATACCCGGCGTCGCCACCCAGCAGCGCGAAAGCGATCTCGGTGCGGTCGGCCAGGAACTTGTACGCCCGCCGGCGGACCTCCGCCCGGATTTCGTCCAAGAACCGCCGCCCCACCGGCGACGCGCTCCCCCCGAACGTCATCGCCCCGCCAATGAGGATCGCGTTGGGGTCCAGCGTGTGCATCAGGTTCACGATCCCCACCGCCAAAAGCCGCCCCGTCTCGACCACGATCTCCAAGGCCAGCTCGTCGCCCCGCTCGGCTTCCTCGGCCACCATCCGAGCCGTGATCTCCTCGCCCGCTTTCCAGCGGGGCACCAGCGAACTGGCCCGGCCAGCCTCCAGCGCCTCGCGTGTTCGGGCAGCCACCGCGGTGGCGCTGGCATACGCCTCGAAATGCCCCAATTTGCCGCACCCGCACTGCCGGGCGTCGGGATGGTAGTTGATGATCGTGTGCCCGAACTCGCCCCCATGGCTGTGCTCGCCATCGACGATCCGCCCTTGAAGGATGATCCCGCACCCAATGCCCGTCCCCAACGTCAGCAGGATCATGCTGCTCAGATCGTCGCGCCCCTTGCCAAAACCCATCCACCGCTCGCCAAACGCCGCCGCGCGGGCATCGTTGGCAAACACCACGCGAAACCCCGCGTACTGCGACACCTTGTCCCGCAGCGGATAATCCTGCCAGCCGGGAAGATTGGCCGGATCGACCAGCCGCCCCGCAG
>JBBIQF010000320.1:0-7357 GCA_037442445.1 Planctomycetaceae bacterium | reverse complement strand
TCGGCGATTTCGGCCAGGCGCTGGAACTTGCCGCTTTCGGCTGGGTCGAACCGCCCGTCGCCCAAGAGTTGGCTGGGATGGTTGCAAAGCTGTTTCAAATGGGTCAGGCAGGCCAATACCCGGCCGCGGCGCTGGATGCCCTCCTGGTCCTCGATCTGCCGGGCCAACTGCTCGACCAGTTGGGCGTAAAGTGCCGCCTGCCGCTTGCTGAGCCCGCACCATGCGCGGACCTCGGTCTTGTCGGGCAAATCGCCGATCACCCGGGGATCGGTCTTCAGCCGCCGAAGGATATAGGGCTGCACCAGATTGCGCAGTGGAGCATAGCGGCTTTCCTTGCGGTCGTCGAGCGTTTTGAGGAAATCCTTGAATCGCTTGTGGCTGCCCAAGAGGCCGGGGTTGAGGAAGTCAAACAGCGACCAGAGGTCCATGAGCCGGTTTTCCACCGGGGTACCGGTCAGCACGATGCGGGCGTCGGCCTGGAGGCGTTTGACCGCCTGGGTCTGCCGCGCCGCCGGATTCTTGATGGCCTGGGCCTCGTCCAGCACCACCAGCCCCCAATGGATGTCGAAAAGCCACTCCTGGCGGAGCAACATGCCGTAGGTGGTGGCGACCACGTCCAAGGCGGCCAAGTTGCCGGCCCGGTCGGGCGGCCCGCCCTGGCCATTCCCCTCCGAAGGATGAACAAACCGCACCCGCAGCCCCGGGGCGAAGCGGCGGATTTCCGCCTTCCAGTTGGCCAGCAGCGAGGCCGGCAAAACCAGTAGCGCGGGCCTCTTGGCCCCCTCTTGGCGGCAGGCCACAAGCAAGGCCAGCACCTGAACGGTCTTGCCCAGGCCCATGTCGTCGGCCAGGCAGGCCCCCAATCCCAGCCCGGAGAGGAACCGCAACCAGCGATAACCCACGTGCTGATACGGCCGCAGCGTGGCTTGAAGCCCCGCCGGAACCCCGTCCGCTTCCAAGCCCGCCGGGTCGCGCAGCCCGGCCAGCACGCCGGACAACCACTGGCCGGCCTGCACGAAGGCCCATTCCCGCGGCGCAGCCTCTTGCGGCTCCTGGCCGTCCAAGTCGGCCGGCACGCCCGCAAGCAAGCGCATCCCTTCGATGAACGACAGCCCGCCTTCGGCCTCTCTTTCGATCTTCTTCCAGTGCGCCAGCGCCTGCTGGAGCTTCTGGCGGTCCACCTCGACCCACTGGCCGCGCAACAGCACCAAACCGTCTTCTCCGGCGAGCAACTGGCGCCATTCGGCCTCGGTGAGCTCGGCATCGCCCAGCGCCAGGCGGACGCGGAAATCCAGAAGGGCATCGGTCCCCAGGCGATGCTGCGGCTTCTGGCCGATGGTGACCGTTACGCGAGGCCGGGGCCGCTTCTTCCACCAGTCGGGCAGCCGCACGACGATGCCGCACTGCTCGAACACCGGCGCCTCGGTCAGGAACTGATAGGCCTGGCGTGGCGTCCAGGCCAACGGGTGATAGATATCGCCCGATTCGACCAGCGCCCGCACCAGGGCGCTGTGCTGCGAGGCCTCATGCACCGGCGCCAAGAGGCGGGCCAGCGCCTTGCGATTCCGGGCGCCGGCGAACTCGCGCAGGGCAGCGCTGAGCGGTTGGTACCGCACCCGGCCACCGCTGCCCACACCCACCGCATACGTCGCCAGAAACGCAAAGGGGGACTCCGGGTCGGACCGGTTCTCGGCCAGGTGAAAACAGATCCGCCCCACCTGGTGCCACAGCGGGGCGCGGCGTTGCAGGAAGCCGGCCAGTCCGCCGGCATCCTTGGACACCTCGGCCAGCACCCAGGCGTCCAGCTCTTGCCACAGGCGGAGCAAGCGATCGGCGCTGAGGTATTCCCCGCCCTGGATAGGCGGGGCGTCGCTTACGAAACTCGCAAGCCACTGGGGGTCCGGCGCAGGGACCGAAGCGACTTCGGTCCCGGCCACCTCGGGGGTCTGGCACAGTTGGGCCAGATAATGCTCCGCGAAATCCCGGAACTAGGCCACCGAGGGCGAGACGGGGCCGGGAATGCGTTCGGCAGCCAGCGCGAACAGGCCCTGGGCCTGGCCGGCTTCGAAGGCCTTGGCCACCGCGGCGGCCCAGCGGGTGTCACCGCCCGGTGCGCCGGAAGCAGTGGGCTGGCCTGGCGCCTGGCCGGCGGACGCTTGCCCGGCCTGCGCCCAAAGCGGAATCAGCCTGCCTTGCGGCGAGAACGCAAGTTCCATGGTTTGCGCTTTTTCGCTCCTCGGTTCGCAACCCCATTGAAGCACACGTTTGAAACGGGGCCAATAGCAAAACCCGAAGCCCGCACAGGCCTGGGGCCCTAAAGGGCCGATCGCACCACGGCCGCCGCGGCCGCACATCAGAGGGCCATGGCCGGCGGCGAGCGGGCCCGGCATGGCATCCAATGGAGCCGACATGGCATTGGAGGGGGGCGCCCGGGTGCCGGCAGTCTGCCAGCACGCCCCCCTCGCTGTGGCGGGCAGGCCGGCATTTTCGGCACGACTTGTCTTTCTTACTCAACTGATTCCCGCGGCGCGTCCGATACTATCGTCACGACCGCAATGTGCGGACCGCCGGACTCGGCTGGACCGTACTGGGACTACCTTTGGCGCATCGAAGTGAGTTAAGACCATGACGCTCAAACGCAGAGGATCGTGGCTGGCAACCTGGGTGCTTGCCGTGGTGGCGGCATCCGTGGCGGCGGCTCAGCCCCCGGCGGGTCGAGCCATTGGCGATTTCCAGTTGTTTGCTTCCGGGGAGCAGGCCAGCCTGGGAGGCGGTCCCCGTGCCAACCAGGGCCTCTTTTTTACGTTTAACGGACTCTACTGGTCGGTCACCGCCCCGGACCTGGCCACCTTTGGCGCGCCGGCCGGCCCCGAGAACGCCCGCGTCGTCTTCTGGGGGCCCGGCGTCGAATCCAGCGCTACCCAGGGCAGCTCGATGAACACGAGCTTCATCCGCGCCGACTACAGCGGCGGGCATGAGATTTCTGTGGGCTGGATCCGCGACCACACGGGACTGATGGTCACGTACCAGGATCTCCACGGCGTCACCCAGGAAGAGACCAAAGAGTTCGTCCACGTGTTTTGGGAAGATCGCGTGTGGGGGGCGGGCGGTTTACAGCACCTCGACGGGCTTGTGGAGGATCTGCCGCAAGAGATCGAGTCGCTCCCGGTGGTGTACGATTCGGCCACGCTGCGCAACCGCTCGGACTACAGCTCGGTGGCGGTCTCCTACCTGTACCGCCAGCACCCCATGATGGGCGGCGGGATGTTCGAGTGGATTCTGGGTGCGCGGTATCTGGAGTTCGACGAGCGGTTCGACGTGGACGCCTTTGGCGGGCTGCTGGACGAGACGCACATCATGACCTGGTCGGACAACCGGATCGTGGGCCCGGAGGTCGGGCTCCGCTGGTTCCGCCGCAGCAACCGCTGGACCCTGGCCGTCCAAGGCAGCTTCACCGCAGGGGCCAACTTCCAGAGCATTCGCCAGCAGGGCGTGGTGGGCACCGGATTGGCCAACTTCTTCCAGTTCAGCCCGCAGTTGTTCCAGCCCCTGGCCATGCGGGCCCAAAGCGCCGATTATGTCGAGCACGAAGAAGAGTTCAGCCCCGTGGTGGAGCTGAAGGTGGAGCTGAAGTGGCAGGCCACCCGGGCGCTGGCCTTCACGGTGGGCTGGAACGGCTTGTGGATCGACAACGTGGCGCGGGCCAGCGGCATGATCAACTACGAGCTGGCCGAAACCCACGTGCTGGGAATCCTGGCCGACAAGAACCGCCAGGACGTGCTCCTGAACGGGTTGCGAGCGGGTGTGGAGTTCAACCGCTGAGCACCCGGGGGCTCTTGGCCGCAGGGAGAAAACACAACGGGCTGCGGCCGGCTGCAACTAGCGCAAGGTGTGTCCCAGGGGGACGGTCGCGCGGCGGCCCCGCCAAGCTGGGCCGCCGCCGCGCCGTTGTTGGGGTGAGGGTGGCGCGGGGGCCCAGCAATGTGGGTCGGCCGCGGCGCATTTCTTGGGCTCCGCGTGCTGCCCGTTGCGGGGCTTGTGCCAAGCCGGTTCAGGTCTGCTTCTGGAGCTTCAACGCCCGAAGCTCTTTCAACTCGGCCCCCAGGCGGTGGCGCAATGGGCTCTCGGGACGGAGTTCTTCGAGCAAGGCCTCGGCCTTGGCAAACACTTCCTCGTTCAGTTCCCCTTTGCGAAACAGGGCACGCCAGCTCCGCGCGATCTCTTTTTCGGTAAGCAACCCAGATCCCTTGCCAAAGACAACCCGAATACCTTCGTCCGCCAACGGACGCAGGCCCCGCCGGTCTCCCGCAAGGTGCGACCTGCTTGTACCCCGCAAGCGCAAGGCCGGGCCACACGCCGTGGGCACCCAACAGCTTTGGCCCCAGCGGGTTTCCACCCGCGGCAGGCTCACTTCAATCTTACTCCCCCGCCGCCTCCGAAGCAACCATCCCCCGCAGCCGCTGGAGTTCCTCCACGATCGCTTGCACCGTGTAGCAAATCTGCTCCTCGGTATGCAAGGCGGTGATGAAAAACCGCAGCCGGGCCGCGTTCTCCTCCACCGCCGGATGCACGATCGGCTGCACGTTGATCCCCCGGGCAAACAGGGCACGCGACAGTTTGAGGGCCAGGATGGAATTGCCCAGGATGACCGGCACCACGGCCGAATCCTTGCTCCGACCCGTGTCCAGCCCGTGGCTGCGGGCCAGTTCCAAAAACAGCGCAGCCCGCTGGCGGAGCCGCTCCACGCGCTGCGGCTCGGCTTCCAGCAACTGGCACGACGCTAAGGCCGCGGCGGCGGCCGGCGGCGACATCCCCACGCTATACACAAACCCCGGGGCCGTGTATTTCAAATACTCGACCAAAGCCCGGCAGCCGCCAATATAGCCCCCGCAACTGCCGAACGACTTGCTCAGCGTGCCCATCCAGATGTCCACGTCACGGCGGTCCACGCCGAAGTATTCGCCGATTCCCCGGCCGGTGCGCCCAATGACCCCCATCGAGTGGGCCTCGTCCACCATCAATAGCGCCTTGTGGCGCTTCTTGACTTCGATGAACCGGGGCAGGTCCGGAATGTCGCCGTCCATGCTGTACACCCCTTCGATGGCGATCAGCACGCGGCGGTACTCATGGCGGAATTGCTCCAAGAGCCGGTCAGCCGCCTGCCAGTCGTTATGGGGAAAGGGCCGGCGCCGCGCCCCGGACAGGATCGCCCCTTGCACGATGCTGTTGTGGGCCAGGGCGTCGTGCAGAATGAGGTCGCCCGGCCCGAACAGGTGGCCAATGACCGTCTCGTTCGTGGCATGCCCCCCCACCATCACCACCATGTCCTCGACCCCGATGAACCGGGCCAAAGCCGATTCCAAGCGGCGGTGCAGGTCTTTTTCGCCGGAAACCAGCCGGCTAGCCGACACGCTGCTGCCGTACTTGGCCACCGCCTCCTGGACCGCGCGGACCACCGCCGGGTCGCCCGACATCCCCACGTAGTTGTAGCTGGAAAAGTTGATGACCTCCCGCCCCCCGATGATGGTCCGGTCGTTGGTCAGCCCCTCATGGACCGTGAAGAACGGATTGCCCAGGTCCGACTTCTCCAGCATGTCCAGGTTCTGGCGGAGTTTGACATACTCGGGGAACTGCTCGATGCGGTAATACTCGGGCGGGATTTCCGCATGGGCGGGGATGGATTGCGCCGGCCGGGGCTCGCTGCCCATGTACTTCTGGACCGCTTCGACCACCTGCCGGCACGTTTCCAGTTGGGGCAGGATTTCCTCGGGAAACCGGCCACCAAACCGCTCCTCCAGCGAGGCCAGAATCTCCATCCGCTCCAGCGAGTCCAGGCCGATCTCCGTGATGGGGTCGTCCAGCGACAGCCCGTCGGCCCGCTCCCGGGCAACCCGGCGGACCTGTTCCAGCACCAGTTGGGCCACGCGGTCGAAGGCGGCCGAGCCTTCAACTTTGGCAGGGGCCCCCGAGCGGGGCGGAGCGCCGTTGCCGCCGGCCTGGGCCTCGGAAAGGCTTGCACTCCCCCGCCGGCCCGAAGCGCGGCTGCCCACCGCCGCCCGCCGGGCCTCCCCCTCGGCGCCCGCCGAAACAGCGGCCTGCTCGGCACGTGAGGCGGCCGATGGGTTCGCAGCCACAAGCGCAGGCCGGGCCGGCCGGGACGTTTCGGCCGGCTCCTGACCCCCCCGCTCCCATCGCGCTACCACCCGCAAGCTCCCCTCCAGGTACCCGTTGCGGCACGCGTGCCGTTGGATTTTCCCACTCGATGTCTTGGGTATCGAGTTGGCATGGACCAGCACGATGGCGTCCAGGGGCAGCTCGTGTTCCCGCGAAACGGCCCGGCGGATGGCGTCGAACACCTCCTCGAAGTTCCCCTTGCGCCGCCGCTCGACCTCCTGTACCAGCACCAGGCGCTGGCCCCCATCGGTCTCCACCGTGAACGCAGCACCCGCGTTCGGCAACAGCGAAGGATGACTCTTTTCCGCCGTCTGCTCGATGTCCTGGGGATAAATGTTGACCCCGCGGAAAATGATAAGGTCCTTGATCCGCCCAGTGATGAACAGTTCGCCATCATCCAAAAAGCCCAAGTCGCCGGTGCGGAGGTACGGCCCCTGGCCGGTATCCGCCAAGTAGGCCCGGAATGTGGCCTCGGTGGCCTCGGGCTGATTCCAATACCCCTGGGCGATGCTTGGCCCGCGCACCCAAATCTCCCCCACGCGATTGGCGGGGCACCGCGTGCGGGTCTCGGGATCGACGATGACGATCTCTTGATCCGGCAGATTGCTGCCGCAGCCCACCAGTGCCCGGGCGGCAGGGTCGTGCGGCTCGGCAGGCACTACCCGGTCCTGGCCCAGCGCCGCGGCTTGATACCACCGGATGACCGGCGGTTTCTTGACGAACCCGCCGGAGACGATCAGTGTGGCTTCGGCCATGCCGAAACACGGGTAGAACGCCTCGCGCCGGAACCCGCAAGGCTCAAAGGCCTCGCAAAAGCGTTCGATGGTGTCGGCCCGCACCGGTTCCGCCCCATTGAAGGCCACCTGCCAGGTACTCAGGTCCAACGTGGCCTTCTGCTCCGGCGTGATCTTGCGCACGCACAGATCATAGGCGAAATTAGGCCCCCCGCTGGTGGTGCCCCCAAACCGCGTAATCGCCGAGAGCCAGCGGTAAGGCTTCTGCAAGAACGCCACTGGCGACATAAGGATATTGGGCCGCCCCACATACAGCGGCTGAAGGATGCCTCCAATCAGCCCCATATCGTGGTAGCTGGGCAGCCAAAAGACCCCCACGCCGCTGCGGGTGTGCTCGAAGGCATACGCGATCAACGCCGAGTTGTGCAGCAAGTTGCCGTGATTGAGCA
>JBBIQF010000319.1:0-7357 GCA_037442445.1 Planctomycetaceae bacterium | reverse complement strand
CGGGTGCCCCTCGCGCACCGCTTGCGTTTCGACCGCATCGAGGAAATCGTCTTCGCCACGCGGACGGTGTTTTCGGAGCATTGGTACGCCAATTTCGGCTATTTCTCGCCTGCGGGCGAGCGGCAGTGTTACGGGCGTGGCGGCCGGCTGTGCAAACTGAATCTTCGTACCGGAAAACTCACCCTGCTGGTGGATGACCCCGAAGGTGCTGTCCGCGACCCGTGCGTGGATTACGATGGCCGGCGGATCGTCTTCTCTTACCGCAAGGCCGGCAGCCCCACGTACCACCTGTACGAGGTCCAGGCCGATGGCTCCGGCCTGCGCCCGTTGACCGGCGGCCCGTACGACGACCTCGAGCCGTGCTGCCTGCCCGACGGCGGGATCGTGTTCGTCTCGGCCCGGGCCCGGCGGTGGGTCCAATGCTGGCTCACGCAGGTGGCCACCTTGTACCGCTGCGACCGCGATGGGCAGAACATCCGCCCGATCTCGGCCAACTTGGAGCACGATAATACCCCGTGGGTGCTTCCCGACGGCCGGCTGCTGTACACGCGCTGGGAATATGTGGACCGCTCGCAGGTGCACTACCATCACCTGTGGACCATGAATCCGGATGGGACCGGGCAGACGGTATTTTTCGGCAATTTGCATCCCGGCGATGTGTACATCGACGCCAAGCCGATTCCCGGCACGGGCCAGATCGTGCTTATCCGCTCGCCCGGCCATGGGGCGATGGAGCACGCGGGTTTTCTGGCGACGCTGAGCGCCAAGCTCGGGCCGGACCACCTCCCTTCGCTGCGGACGGTGACGCGGACGGCCGACTTCCGCGACCCCTGGGCCCTTTCGGCCGAGACTTTTCTGGCCGCCCGCGAGGCCAGCCTCGTGCTGGTGACCGCCGATGGCAGCGTGCAGACGCTGTACACGCTGCCGGCGGAGTTCGGCCGGGTGTGGCTTCACGAGCCGCGGCCGCTGGTGCCCCGGCCGCGCGAGCCGGTGCTGGCACCGCTGGTGCAGCCCTCGCAGCCTACGGGCCGCTACCTGCTGGCCGATGTGTACCACGGCCGCAACATGGCCGGCGTCCGCCGGGGCGAGATCAAGAAGCTCCTGGTCATCGAGAGCCTGCCCAAGCCGGTCAACTTCACCGGCGGCATGGACCCGCTGAGCTATGCCGGCACCTTCACCCTGGAGCGGGTGCTGGGCACCGTGCCGGTGGAGGAGGATGGTTCGGCGTTCTTCACGGCGCCGGCCATGCGGAGTTTGTTCTTTGTGGCTTTGGACGAAAACGATCTTTCTGTCAAACGGATGCAGAGCTTCACCACCGTGGCGCCGGGCGAGACCCTGTCTTGCGTGGGCTGCCACGAGGATCGCACACGGGCGTTGCCTGCGCACACGGGCCGGCTACCCCTGGCCGCCCGCCGCGGCCCGAGCACCATCGAACCGATCGCCGGCGTGCCCGACGTGCTGGATTTCCCCCGCGATATCCAGCCCGTGTTGGACCGCCACTGCCTGCCGTGCCATGACTATCCCCGGCGCGATGGCGGCGTGATCCTGTCGGGCGATCGGGGGCCCATGTTTTCGCATAGCTACTACACGCTGGTGGTATGGCGGCAGGTGGCCGACGGCCGCAACCTGCCCCGCAGCAACTACCCGCCCCGCACCCTGGGCAGCGGTGCCAGCGGGTTGATGCGAAAGCTCGACCCCTCGCACTATGACGTGCGGGTTTCGGCTCGCGAGCGGGCCGTGGTGCGCCTGTGGTTGGATAGCGGCGCCGCGTATCCGGGCACTTACGCCGCGCTGGGGACAGGGATGATTGGCGGCTATCAGCAGAACGAGCAGATACTGGAGAACGATCGCGACTGGCCCGAGAGCCGCGCCGCCATCGAGGCCTTCGCCCGCCGCTGCCAATCGTGCCACACCCCCACGAATCACCCCATCCCCCGGTGGTTATCGGACGAGATCGGCTTGAGCTTCTGGGCCCCCGATATGAACGACCCGCGCCTGCGCCACAGCCGGCACATCGTGTTCAATCTGAGCCGGCCCAAGTACTCGCTGGTGCTCCTGGCGCCGCTTGCCCGCCAGGCGGGGGGCTACGGGCTGTGCCGGCCGGCTGGGGCGGCACCGGGAGAGGCTCCCCCCGTCTTCGCCAGCACCGACGACCCCGACTACCGCCTGATCCTGGCCATGTGCGAGGCCGGCAAGCGCCGCCTGGAGGAGATCAAACGCTTCGACATGCCCGGGTTCCGCCCCCGGCCGGAGTATCTCCGCGAGATGAAACGCTTTGGGGTCCTGCCGGCAGGCTTCGACCCGCGCAAAGACCCGGTGGACGTATATGCCCTGGACCGGGCCTATTGGGAGCTGTTCGTCTGGCGGGGCGGCAACTCCGGGGAGCCCAGCGCGTCGGCCGCGGCGCCGGCCGGCCAGTCGGCGGCCGCTCGTTGACGCCTCGCGCCCCGCCCGGTATAAGCACGTTATTCCTGCCGGACCAACACGCCGAGGGTGGTCCCGCGCGGGCCGATAGGGCCGGTAGCGGGGCGGGCCCCCACGTTCCCCGAGCTATCAAGACGCAAGGAGCCTAGCCGTGTCGATCTGCGAACGCAAGAAGGAGCTGCGGCGAAGACGCCACCGCCGCAAGAAGCTGGCGCAACTGGCCAAACGCCTCAAGAAGGCCACCGTTTCGGAGAAGGCCATCATCGCCGAAAAAATCCGCAAGTTGACGCCCGGGGCCGAGACCATCATCGCCAACTGGGGATTGGAGCAGCGGTAGCGCAGCGTTTCTCAAGCGGGCTGGGGCTCTTGAGGCCGCCGTGGCCAGCGGCAAAGGCCCGCCAGGGCCAGCACGCCGCAGCTTGCCAGGCACGCCCCGGCGAACCAGTCGCCGTAGCGGAGGTACAAGCTCCGCCGGCCATCGGGGGCCACATGGGCAAGGATGGTGCCCGTGGCGCGCCGCGGTCCTTGCTCGAGGATGCGCCCGTCGCCGTCGATCCACGCGGAGAATCCCGTGTTGGCCGCGATCAACAGCGGCTTGCGGCTCTCCACCGCCCGAAAGACCCCGCAAATCAGGTGCATATCCAGCTCGCTGGAACCCCAGAACCAGCCATCGTTGGTCAGGTTGAGCAGCACGTGGGGCTCGGCGCCTGCCTCGGCCAGCGCCTGGATCTGCTTGCGGATCAGATGCGGCAACACGCTTTCGTAGCAGATGTTGGGGGCGATGCGGAGCGGCCCCGCCTGGAATACCGCCGGCCCTGCCCCGGGCGATAGGCTCACCTTCAGCGGCGTCAGCCCCTGCAACACCGGAAACCTGTGGGCAAACGGCACGTACTCGCCGAACATCACCAGATGCATCTTGTCGTACCGGCCGCGGATATGGCCCTGGGCGTCGACCCAAACGGCCGAGTTGTAAAACCGGTGTTGCCCTTCGGCGAACGATTCGGTATCGACGCCCACGACCACAGCGGTGCCGAGTTCCTCGACCAGCCGGGCCAGTGCCCGTTGGCTATCGCGGGCCGCCTTTCGCAATTCTGCCAAGGCGGCATTGGGGTTCAAACCGGGCGGGATCCAGGGCGAAGCATCGTAATCGACCAGCGGCTCGCGGAACATGGTCTCGGGCCAGACCACAAGGTCCACAGGGCCGGCCGCCTGGTATTGCCGCACCGCCCGCAGCGACAGTTCCCGGTAGTGCTCGTGGACGTGATCGCGCATCGAGGGGTCGGACTTGATCTGGCTATCGATCGACCCCTGGATCAAGGCGATCCGGGCTTGGGGCGCAGGGGTGGGGATGGCCATCCGGATGTGGCCGTACGCCACGGCCGCCCCAAGGCCCAATAGCAATACGGCAGCGGGCCACCAATCGATGAATCGCCACCATCGGCCATGAGGGCCGGGCGAGCCTCCGGCCGCCGCACCGTTGTTCATGTCCGGCACGCAAGCCAACCCCGCCGGAATCATTCGGCCCAGGCAGGCCGCGGCAAACATCACCAGAAAACTCACCCCGTAGGCGCCCACCAGATCGCTGACTTGGATCAGGGCGAGCCAGCGATACTGGGTGTGGCCCAGGCTGGCCATGGTAAACCCGGTAAGCAGATGGGCCCGGGCCAGTTCCAGCCCGGTCCAGATGACCGGGGCGGCCAAAATCACGGGTATGCCCAGCCGGTGGACCGCCACCCGGCCAAGCCCTATGAACACCGGTAAATAGAACGCGAAGTAGGCCGAAAGCGCCACCCAGCCGAAGCTCGTGGCCCAGTGGGGCAACCGCAGCCAATGCAGTGCGGCCATCCAGAAGGCGAACCCCACGGCCCACAGTGTGCGAAATGGGTGGCGGCCGGCCAGCTCCGGCCGCCGAATCAACAGCACCCACGGCACCGGGGCCACAAGCGCCAGGGGGCCACAATCTACGGGCGGCAAAGCGGCCCAGAGCAGCACCGCCCCGGCCGCGGCGGGACCCACCGTCGAGCGATACCAGTCGGCCAATCGGTCCATGCGTCCTTTGGGCGGGCGGTGCCGCCGCCATCCGTCCCCATTCGCCAGAGGCCCGCCTGGTTGGCGGCCTCGGCCGGCCTCAAATCCGCAACTCCAAAAACCGGGCCAAGAGCGTCGGCCCGCATTCCGTCAAAAAGCTCTCCGGATGGAACTGCAATCCCACCAGCGGGTAACGCTTGTGCCGGATACCCATGATCACCCGGGTGCCATCGGGCGAAATGCTCCAGGCCGAGACCTCGAACTCGTCGCTGAGCGTGTCCGGCCGGATGACCAGGCTGTGGTAGCGCGTGGCCTGAAACGGATTCTCCAGCCCCTCGAACAACCCGCGATTGTCGTGGTAGATGGCATCGGTCTTGCCGTGCATGATCCGGTCGGCCCGGACGATCTCGGCCCCGAAGGCCCGGCCGATGGCCTGGTGCCCCAGGCAGACGCCCAGGATGGGTATCCGGCCGGCAAACCGCTGGATGCAGGGCACCGAGATCCCGGCCTGGTCCGGCGTGCACGGCCCGGGCGAGATGATCAGGTGCGACGGCCTCTTGGCTTCGATCTCGTCCAGCGTGATGCGGTCGTTGCGGTGCACCTCCAGGTCCAGCGAGGGGTCCAGCTCGCCCAAACGCTGCACCAGGTTGTAGGTGAACGAATCGTAGTTATCGATCAATAGGATCATGGCCCGGTTCCGCGCCACCGATCACGATAGTGTACCGAGAGGGCACGCGGCAGAGAAGGGCCGCGGCCTGCGTGCCGCTGCGGGCATGCTCCGGCATTCCAGCAGGGCGCAGCTTGGTGGCGGAACCCCACCGGCGTGCGCACACGGCCTGCCGGCAGAAGAGGGGCGCAAAGGCGGCAGGCGTAACACGCTCGTGCCGTGCCACAGGGGCCTTGGATGTCCCAGAAAAACCTCTTGGCTGCGGCATCCGATGCCGCCGTGAGGCCAACCAGCCGCAAGCCCCGCCGATTTTAGGACAGGCCCGTTTAGGGGCCTTTCCGCCGGCACACGGCTCATAGGCCCGGCCTTGAGGCCGGGTTCGGCCGCCGCGGTGTCCTGTTCCTAGGCCTGCCCAATGTCAGCCCCCTTTAGGGGGCTCCTCTGCCGGCTGACGCTCGTACGCCAATTCGCCGTGTCGATCGACCCGCGATCGGGCTTCGGGCCGGGAAAAAAGGGAAGGCCCGTAAACGGGCCTGACAGACGCTTTTTCCGCACCACAAGTGCGACGCGGCGTAAATGCCGGGCCGACTGGCCGCCTGCCGCGGCAAACGCCCGTAAACGGGCGTGGGTCAACGGCTAGCCCCACCGAACTCTTGCGTGTCCCGCTCGTAGCACGTCATCCCCTGGCCCCCAGCGGCTGCTCGCACCGGGTGCTTTCGGGCTCGGCTCCTGGCTCTCCTCGTAGGCCCGGCGGCTCCGCTCGATGCCGCGACATTTCCGACATTCCACAACTGCCAGGCTCGGTAGGACAAAGCACTCATTTTCGGAGCAACTCTTAACCGGCCGCTTGCGGGCGGTGAGGCCAGTCGATACCCGACATGGCCGCCAGGGCCAGTTCCAGGGCCTGTGTGCCCGACCTGCCGTGCCCCAAACCTGCGACCGAGAGGTAAAGCTGGTGGACCAGTGCCAGGCCTGGCAGCACCAGGCCCATGCGCCGGGCCTCGTCCAGGGCGATGCCCATGTCCTTGATGAAATGCTCGACGAAGAAGCCCGGCTCGAAATCGTTAGCGATGATCCGCGGGGCGAGGTTCGAAAGTGCCCAACTCTGTGCCGCCCCCGAGGCGATCGAGCGGAGAACGGTCTGGAGGTCCAGGCCGGCGCGGTAAGCATACAACAGCGCCTCGCAGACGCCCACCATCGTGCCGGCAATGACGACCTGGTTAGCAAGTTTGGCGTGCTGGCCGGCCCCAGGGCCGCCTTGATGCACGATGGTCTTGCCCATGGTCTCCAAACAAGGGCGGACTGCTTCGACCGCTTCGGCGGGGCCGCCGATCATGATCGACAATCGCCCTTCGCGGGCGCCGATATCGCCGCCGGAAACCGGGGCGTCCAGCGCGTACACGCCGCGCTGGGCCGCCGCCTGGGCGATCTCCACCGCCAGCGACGGCTGGCTGGTGGTCATATCGACGATGACGGCGCGGGCCCGGCATCCGGCCAGCACGCCTTGCGGGCCGAGGATCACCTGGCGCACGTCGGCCGGGTAGCCCACCATGGTGAAGACCACGTCGGAGACCTCGGCCACGGCCTTGGGGTGATCGGCCCAGCGGGCCCCGCGGTCCAACAGCGGCTGGGCCTTGGTCTTGGTCCGCGTGAAGACGGTGGTCGTATAGCCGGCCGCCAGCACATGCCCGCACATGCTGGCTCCCATCACGCCCAGCCCGATCCAGCCCACGCGGGTGCGTCCCGGCTGTGCCACGGCAAGGGTCATCGGCTAGCTCCAGCGATGCTCCGGCCGATTGAGGATTTCGCTCAAGATGATGGCTTGGCGCACGCCGGCCGGGTCGGCCAGCACCGACGCCAACATGGCCGGCGAGGGGGCCTCGGGGGTGATGCGATCGGCCGGGGTGCTAGGCTCGACCGGCGTGGGTTCGCGGGCCGCCTCGCCCGGCGCACCCGAAAGCGTTCCCACTTGATGCCCGAAAACCTCGCGGAGATGCGCCTCCAGCCGATCCTCGCTCTTGGCCACCGCCTGACCGAGGTCCTTCGAGCCCACCTCGCCCATGCGGGCCGGGCCGAGGTAGGTTTGCACGTGCTCGGCCACGGTGGAGATGGGCCGCGAGCCGGCCTCAGAGGGGGCCGATTCCTCGCTGGGCCGGGAAGGGCCACGCGGGGGCGAGGGGGGCAAAGGGCGCGGGGGAGGCGGGGCGCCGCGGGGCGGCTGGCCCCCCCGCTGCGCCT
>JBBIQF010000318.1:0-7377 GCA_037442445.1 Planctomycetaceae bacterium | reverse complement strand
CCCAGCGGTACCCCCAGGGCCGCGGCCAAGCGGTCCCCCCCCTCAAGCACCAGCGCCACCAGGCACAGGTTGACCAGCCCCCAGGGGAGCATCAGGCGCCAGGCCATGGCCATGCGCGGGTCGAGCCGGAATCGCGGCCAGCTCCAGCGGATCAGCATGAAGCCCAGAATGAGCAGTCCCACTTTGCCCAAGAGCACGGCCACCCGCAACAGGGCCTCTAGCCACGTGGCTTCCTCCCCGCTGCCGGTGATCCCCCAGAAGTGCCAGCCGCCCAAGAACAGGATGACGATCAGGAACGAGGCGGTGACCATGTGGATTACCTCGGTCACCAGGTACATCATCAGCTTCACGCCGCCGTATTCGGTGTGGTAGCCGCCGACGAGTTCCTGTTCCGCCTCGGGCAGGTCGAAGGGGAGCCGCTCGGCCTCGGCACAGGCCGCCGTGCAAAACACCACGAAACCCAGGGGCTGGGCCAGCACGTTCCACAGCCCGCTTGCGGCCTGCTCGGCGATGATGCGGTCTAAGCGCAGCGAGCCGCTGGCCAGCACCACCCCCAACAGCCCCAAACCCATGGGGATTTCGTAGGAAATGAGCTGGGCGCCACTGCGGAGCCCGCCGAAGAAAGCGTACTTGTTGTTGCTGGCCCAACTCCCCAGCAGCACCCCGTACACCGTGATGCTGCCCACGGCAAACACGTAGATCATGCCCACATCGACGCCCGGGGCCAGAACGAGGCGGATCGGCTCGCCCGGCACGCCAAAACTGGCCGGCAGCACGCTGCCGAAGGGGATCACGGCGTACACGGCCAAGGCCGCACAAAAGGCCGCCACCGGGGCCAGAAAATACAGCGGCCGGTCCACGTGCGCCGGCGTAACCTCCTCCTTGAAGAGAAACTTGGTGCCATCGGCGATGGGCTGGCCCAGGCCGAACAGCCGAATGCGGGTCAGGGGAATACCCACCCGGTTCGGGCCGCGGCGGTCCTGGACCCAGGCGGCGATCCACCGCTCGACGAGCACCAGGTAAGCGGCCGCCATCATCAGGCCCCCGAGAATGAGGACCGTCTTGACCAGGGCTTCCACGACCATGGGCATCATCATCGAATTGGCTTCCTCACGCCTCCGAAGTCTTGGGCAGTGCTACGCGGGTACCTTGGGGCGGTCATACCTGTTGGCAGCCTTGGCCCGCCTCGGCCAGCAAATACACCTTCAAGTTGAAACCCGTTTCGGGGATGGGGCGCTGGCCAACCGGGCGGAAGTAAGCGATCTGGCCGGCCAACTCGCGGAGCACCGCTTCGGCCTGGTATAGACCGGGCCGGCCAAGGAGTTCCCAAAACAGTCGCCCCTCAATGAGGACGCCGGCCGGCGGGCGGATGGCCCAGCGCACCGACTGGAGGTGGTCGTTGCGGTTCACATAGGTGCCATCGCGTTCGGCGAACGCCGCCCCGGGCAGCACAAAGGTGGCCCGTTCCGAAAGCGGAGAGGGGAACAGGTCGTGCACGACCACCAGTGGGGCCCGGGCCAGCCGCTCCGCGGTGCCGGCGTCTATCCACTCGTGCCGATAACCGCCCGACACCCACACCCCGCCCAGTTGGCCTTGCTCGGCCGCCTGGACCGCCTCCTCGAATGCCGGCACGCGGTGCATGGAGTGGGCGATCACCTCCTCCACGCCCCGGCGGTTGGGGCACTTCTCGGCCGAGATCACAAAGCCGCCGGGGAACCGCTCGTCCTGGCCCACCACCGGCACCGGCCCAAGCACCAGAAGCGCCTCGGGGTCAAGCCCCCGGGCCCACTGGGCCAGCAAATACGCCTCCTCCACCGCCAGAAACGGGGAGAGCGCGACCCCGATGCGGCCGCAATGACGGAATCGCTCGCCCAGTTCCCCCACCAGGCCGCCGGAGTTCACCTCCTGCCATGATCCCCCCTCGCGCCGCAGGGCCTGAACCAGGCGCCGCGGGTCGTGCAGGTGGGGATAATCGTACCGGCCATCGTTGCAGATCCACCAGCGGTTGACGGCCAGATTCTCGCGGGGGCGGATGCGGTACACCCGGTCCTGGTTCTCTTCGATCCATGTCGAGCAGCCCGTGGCGCACCGCGTGCAGATGCCCGGATGCGGCTTGAGGTACCACACCCGCTGCTGGTAGAGGAACCGTTTGTCGCCTAGCGCCCCCACCGGGCACAGGTCCACCACATTGCCCGACAGTTTGTTGTTCAGCGGGAACTCGGGCAGGACCGCGATTTCCTGGTGGGTGCCGCGGTTGACGAGCAGTAGTTCGGAAGTGCCCGCCACCTCGCGCACGAACCGCACGCAGCGGCTGCACAGGATGCAGCGGTCCACGAACAGCGTGATGTGATCGCCTAGGTCGCGGCGGCGGCTGGTGAACGGGCGCAGGTCGGCCCGCCGCTCTTTCTGCCCATAGCGGAAATGGAAATCCTGCAGCAGGCACTCGCCCGCCTTGTCGCAGATGGGGCAGTCGATGGGGTGCCGCAGCAGCAGGTCCTCCTCGACCATCGCCCGGGCCCGCGCAACCTTCTCGCTCTGCGTGATGATCACCGTGCCGTCGCGGACCGGCGTGTTGCACGCGGGCACCAGCTTGGGCAGCATGGCCACCTTGCCCGTCTGCGGGTCCCGCATGCCAGTCTCGACCAGGCACATCCGGCAGCTTCCCACGACCGAAAGGCCCGGGTGCCAGCAGTAATGGGGAATTTCGATCCCCAGGCGGCGGGCGGCCTCGATGCCGTTGAGCCGCTCGTCGCTGCGGAACTCCAGGGGCTGGCCATCAATGTACGCGATGGGCATGGGTGCTGGTGCCGAACTCCAAGGGTGAAACTAACCTCCGGAAGTTTCCCGCCCGGGTGCAGGCGAAGCCGCCAGACCGCTTGAGGCCGGCGGCGCAGGACCGTTCTGGGCGACCGCAGTGCTTGGGTGCGACGCTTGGGCCTCCTTGGCCGGTGAGGCCAGGGCCGCCGAGGTCATCTCGGCCCGCAAAACGTCCGTCTGGGCGCAGACCGCTGCCTTGCGCCCGGCTGCCTCTGGGGTTGCGGGCCCACCGTCCGGCCCGTCCAGCGCCGGCACCGGCTCGCTGACCGCGTAGCCGGTGGGATTGGTGCTGCGGATGTACGCCTCCAGCTCGTCGCGGAAGTGGGTCAACACCGTCTTGATAGGCCAGGCGGCCCCGTCGGCCAGACCGCAAATCGTCGTTCCTGGGATGATGCCGATGGAGTTGCCGATCTCGGCCAGCAGGTCCAGGTCCCGCAGGCGCCCGCGCCCGGCGCGAATCCGCCGCACCATGTCCAGGGCCCAGCGGGTGCCTTCGCGGCAGGGCGTGCACTGGCCGCAACTCTCGTGGGCGAAGAACCGGCAACTGTTGTACAGGAACTCCACGATCGGGTAGGTCTCGTCCAGCACGATCACGCCGGCAGTGCCCAGCCCCAGGCAGCCTGCGCGGACCGGGCCGTTGAAATCCAGCGGGGTATCGAGTTGGTCTGGACCCAGCACGCCGGTGCTCAGGCCGCCGGGCACCACGGCCTTGACCTTGCGCCCATGGCGCACGCCGCCGCCGAACTCTTCGATGACCTGGCGCACGGTCAGTCCCAGGGGCCCTTCGTAGCAGCCGGGCCGATTGATGTGGCCGCTTAGGCAATACAGTTTGGGGCCGAAGCTGCCGGGGTCCCCCAGATCGCCTGGCGCCGGGGGCACGCCGATGGAGCGGAACCAATCGGCCCCGCGCTGGAGGATGTGCACCACGCAGGCCAGCGTCTCGACGTTGTTGACCACCGTGGGTTTGCGGAACAAGCCCTCGACGGCGGGGAAAGGGGGCTTGATGCGCGGCCAGGCCCGCCGCCCCTCGATGCTCTCGATCAGCCCCGTCTCTTCGCCGCAGATATACGCCCCGGCGCCCCGGTGGATATATACGTCCAGCGAAAAAGGCGTGCCCAGAATGTTCTGGCCCAAAAGGCCGGCCGCGTAGCACTCGTCGATGGCCCGCTGCACGCGCTCCATGGCCAGCGGATATTCGTAGCGCAGGTAGATATACGCCACGCGAGCCCGGGTGGCGTAGGCGCTGAGGATGGTCCCTTCGAGCACCTGGTGCGGGTCATGCTCCAGGAGGACGCGGTTGGAGAAGGTGCCCGGCTCGCTTTCGTCGGCATTGACGCACAGGTAGATGGGCCCCGGGTGGTCGGCAGGGAGGAACGACCACTTCAGGCCGGTAGGAAACCCCGCCCCCCCTCGCCCGCGGAGGTTGCTGCGGCGGACCTCGTTGAGCACCGCAGCCGGGGCCATCTCCCGCAGCACCCGGCGGAGCGTGGTGTATCCGCCGCTGGCCTGGTAGGCGGCCAGCGTGTGGCTCTCGGGTTTACCCACGTTGGCCAGAAGAACCGGCTCGTACTGCGGCACGTGCGTTACACCTTCGGAAAACCCGCCTTGACCCATCCTCGGCGAACTCCCGGCCCAGCGGCCTATGGGGTCTGGCCGTTGCCCCCCGCGGCCAGCGACTGAAGCCACTGGTCGATTTTTTCTTTGGTGAGGTTCTTCAGCAGCACGCGGCCGGCCAGCGCCGCCGGCGCGAAGTCGCAGGCCCCCAGGCATTCGGCATATTCCAGCGTGATGCGGCCGTCGGGGGTGGTCTGGCCCGGCCGGATACCCAGCCGCTGGCACAGATACTCCAGCAACTCCTCGCCGCCGCACGCGGCGCAGCTCAGCGACCGGCACACCCAGACCCGCACCGTCCCCGCCGGGGCATCCTGCTTGAAGAACCCGTAAAACGACAGGGTGTCTTGCACCTCGGCCGGCGCCAAGCCCAAGAGCTCGGCGATTTCAATCACGGCCTGGGGGGGCACGTACCCCAGCTCCTCGTTGACGATATGCAGCGCCGGCAGCACCACCGCACGCCGCGTGGGGTAGCGCGGAAAATACCCCCGAATCCGCTCGATGACCTCGGGGCGCAACAGCCGCTGGCTCATCGGTCCAACTCCGCCGCGATGATGTTGAGGCTGCCCAACACCGCCACTACATCGCTCAGGGTATGGCCGCGAATCAAGTGCGGGAACAGCGCGAAATGCACGAACGACGGCGGCCGGCACCGCGCCCGGTACGCCGTATCGGTGCCATCCCCCACGATATAAAAACCCAGTTCCCCATTGGGCGCCTCGACCGCCTGGTACACTTCCTCGCACGGCACGGCGAAACCCCGGTTGGGCATGGCCAGCTCGAAGTGCGTGATCAGCCCTTCGATGGTCAGATACACCTGCCGCTTTTCCGGCAGCGCCAGGCGCTGGTCGAGCCCCACGTTGACCGGCCCGGGGGGCAGATTCTCGATCGCCTGCTGGACGATCCGCAGGCTCTCCTCCATCTCTGCCATCCGCACCAGGTAGCGGGCGTAACAGTCGCCTTCGGTGGCGCAGCACACCCGGAAGTCGAAGTCCGGGTAGGCCAGGTACGGCTCGTCCTTGCGGAGGTCGCGGGTCACGCCGCTTGCCCGGGCGATCGGGCCTGTGGCGCCCCGGTTGATGGCCTCCTCGCGGGTCAGCACGCCGATCCCCTTGGTGCGATCGACGAACACCCGGTTGCGGTCCAGCAAGCGCCGCATGTCGTCCAGCGCCCGGGGAAACTCCCGCACGAAGCGGCGGATCATCTCGATGGCCTCGGGCGTGGCATCGTACAAGAGGCCCCCCACCCGCGTGTAACTGTTGGTGAACCGCGCGCCGCACAGCGCTTCGAAGATATCGTAGATCAGCTCCCGGGGGTTGAAGGCGTACATGAAGAACGTGAACGCCCCGGTATCGAGCCCCACCGCCGCGTTGCACACCAGATGGTCGCCAATGCGGGCCAGCTCCGAGACGATCACCCGGAGATACTGGCACCGCCGCGGCACCTCGATGCCCAGCAGCTTCTCCACCGCCAGGTGCCATGCCACATTGTTGGCCATCGGCGAGACGTAGTTCATCCGGTCGGTGACCGTCACATACTGGTTGAAGTCCAGATGCTCGGCCAGTTTCTCGAAACCGGAGTGCAGATAGCCGATATCGGGCACCGCATCGACCACCCGCTCGCCGTCCAGGGTCAGCAGAAGTCGCAGGGTGGTATGCGTGGCCGGGTGCTGCGGGCCGAAATTGAGCATCCACAGGTATTCCTGCGGCTGGCCCGCGGCAGGCTCCGGTGCGAGTTCAGAACGCAATAGCGGCATAGCGTACTTGGGCGACAGGGTTGTTCTGCGGCTTGGGCTCGACGTTCGGACTGCCGGGTGAAGGCTCTCCGGACCCGCTGCCAGGTTTCAACTCTCCCGCCGGGTCAGTACGGGCAGGTTGTGCCGTTCGCCCCGCCCCTGAAGCGGATAGTCCTTGCGGAGAGGAAAGGCCTCGAATCCCTCGGGAAGCAGAATCCGCCGCAAGTCCGGATGGCCCTCGAAGCGGATCCCGAACATGTCCCATACTTCCCGCTCCAGCCAGTTGGCCGCCTCCCAGAGGTCCACCACCGAGCGCACGCAAGGCTCGGGGTCGTTGACGAACGTCCGCACCGTGATTCGCTCGTTGGTGGCCGTGTTGGCCAGCAAATACACCAGCCCGAAGCGATCCTTCGCCCCCCGGTAATACAGGTAGTCGACGCAGGTGATATCCACCAGCAGGTCGAAACCGTGCTGGGCCTTGAGGGTTTGCAGCAGGTCGTGAACGATGTCGGCCGGCACGGCCAGGCGCACCTGCCCCCGGAACTCGCTGCGGTTGGCGGCCGGAAACTGCTGGCAAAGGGCTTCGACGATCGCGGGGCGAATCATGCCTGGGTCGAACCTCCGGCGCCTTTCCGGGCTTCTGCCGAAAACCGCCCCTGGGGGCGCAGCGCCAGCGGCGGCTGGTTGGCGGCCGGCGCGTCGATCTCGCGGCCGAACATCGTCCCCTGGCGCTGGATCTGCTCTTGAAGGTCCATGATGGCCCGGAGCAACTGTTCGGGCCGGGGCGGGCAGCCCGGCACGTACATGTCGACGGGTATAAACCGGTCGATGCCTTGCACCACGCTGTACGTATCGAACACGCCCCCGGTCGAAGCGCACGCCCCCATCGAAATGCACCACTTGGGCTCCGGCATCTGAAGCCAGATGCGTTGCAGCACGGGCATCATTTTCATCACCACGCGGCCGGCGACAATCATCAAGTCGCATTGCCGCGGGCTGAAACGGAACACCTCGGCCCCGAACCGGGCCACATCGTGCCGGCTGGCTCCGGTGGCCATCAACTCGATCCCGCAGCAGGCCGTGGCAAATGGCATCGGCCAGAGGCTATTCTTGCGGCACCAGTTGACCAACGCGTCCAACCGGGGTACCGCCACATTATCCGGAAGGTCTACTGCCACTGAAAGACCCCCTTTTTCCAGTCGTACACCAGCCCC
>JBBIQF010000317.1:0-7382 GCA_037442445.1 Planctomycetaceae bacterium | reverse complement strand
CCCGCGCTCATCGGCCAGGCCACCGCCATTCGCCGCCTGCATCCCGCGCCCCGCACCTTGAGCGAGAGGGGGGCGCAGGACAGCAAGCTGGTGTTCTTGCCCGAGGATCCGGCCGATCCGCGCGCTATGGTCGATTTTTCGATGAATACCAGTTGTGCGGCCGGCACGGGGAGTTTTTTGGACCAGCAGGCTTCGCGGCTGGGGGTGGCGATCGAGGAGTTCGGGCAACTGGCGTTGCGGAGCCTATCGCCGCCGCGCGTGGCCGGCCGATGCAGCGTGTTCGCCAAAAGCGATATGATCCACCTCCAACAGCAGGCCACGCCAGTGCACGACATCATTGCGGGGCTGTGCTTTGGGCTGGCCCGCAATCTAAAAAGCAACCTTGGCCGGGGGCGGGAGCTGGCCCGGCCGATCGCCTTTTGCGGGGGAGTGGCCGCCAATGCGGGGGTGGTGCGGGCGATCCGCGAGGTGTTCGAGCTGGGCCAAGGCGAGCTGATCGTGCCCCAATACCACGCGGTTACCGGGGCCTTGGGGGCGGCATGGCTGGCCATGCCCGGGCGGGTGGATGCGAAACCGCAAGGCCCGGTCCGCCTCCGGCTCGAGGCTTTGGAAGAATACCTGCGGCAAAAACGGATCGTGGGCCACCGGCTGCCCCCGCTGGAGCCTCCTTCCAATGGCCGGCCGCATGAGCCTGCGTGCGATTTGGAGGCTATGGTCGCCGCCCAGGGAGGCCAGCCGGTCGACGCCTACCTGGGTCTGGACGTCGGTTCGATCAGCACGAAGATCGCGGTCATCGATGGCGAGAATCGCGTGCTTGCCAAGGTGTATTTGATGACGGCGGGCCGGCCCCTGGAGGCGGTGCAACGGGCCCTCCGCGAGATCCGCCGCCAGGTGGGCGACCGGGTGCGGATTCGGGGGGCGGCCACCACCGGGTCGGGCCGCTACCTGACCGGCGAGTTCATCGGCGCCGACCTGGTGATCAACGAGATCACCGCCCAGGCCACCGCCGCCGCGCTGTTGGACCCCGAGGTGGACACGATCTTCGAGATCGGCGGGCAGGACAGCAAGTACATCAGCCTGGACCACGGGGTGGTGGTCGATTTCGAGATGAACCATGCCTGTGCCGCGGGCACGGGCAGCTTTCTTGAGGAGCAGGCCGAGCGCCTGGGAATCAACATCCAGGAGCAATTCGCGGAGCTGGCACTGGGTAGCCGGTGCCCTGTGCGCCTAGGCGAGCGCTGTACGGTGTTCATGGAATCCGACCTGCTGAGCTACTTGCAGCAGGGGGCAGCCACGGACGACCTGGTGGCGGGGCTGGCCCATTCCATCGTGGCCAACTACATCAACCGCGTGGTGGGGCATCGGCGGATTGGGCAGCGGATATTCTTCCAGGGGGGCACGGCGTTCAATCGGGGGGTGGTGGCGGCGTTCGAGAAGGTTACCGGCCGCAATATCACGGTTCCCCCGCATCACGAGGTCACCGGGGCAATCGGCGCCGCGGTGCTGGCCCGGCGGCAGCAGGAGGCGCTCGGGCGCACGGAGAGCCGTTTTGGCGGTTTCGACCTGGCCGATTTGCACTACGAGGTCCGCAGCTTTCCCTGCGAGCATTGCAGCAATCACTGCGAGATCAGCGAGGTGATCCTGCCAGGGCGAGCACCGCTGTACCACGGCTCCCGCTGCGATCGGTACAACGTCAAGAAGGACCAGCGGCCGGAAGCCGAGATACCCAATCTGTTTGCCGAGCGGCACCGGCTGCTTATGCGCTATGCCCGCTCGGGCAAGGCGGTGCCGGGCCGGCCCACGGTGGGCATTCCCCTGGCACTATCGAATTACCAGTTGCTGCCCCTGTGGGGCACCTTGCTTTCGGAGCTGGGGTGCCAGGTGGTGGTCAGCCCGGTGTCCACGCCGGGGATGATCCACCGCGGCGTGGAGGCGGTACTGTCGACCCCTTGTTTTCCGGTGAAAGTTGCGCATGGGCATGTGCTGGAGCTATTGGACAAGGGGGTGGGCTACGTGTGGCTGCCCAGCGTGGTCAACCTGCCGCAGGACGACGCCTCGCAGCGGTTCAACCAGCTTTGCCCGTATGTAACCTCGATCCCGTACCAGATTGCCGCCGTGGCGGGGTCCGAGGGGCGCAGGGCTCGGTTGCTGACCCCTGCGGTGCATCTCCAGCACGGGCCGCGGGCCTTGGTGGAAAGCCTTCAGGGGCTATGCCGGGTGCTGGGAGTAGGGCGGGCCGAACTGCGCCGCGCCGTGGCCGCCGCCTGGCGGGCCCAGCAGGAGTTCGAAGAAGCCTGCCGGGCCCGGGGGCGCGAAGTGTTGGAGAATCTGCGGCCCGGCCAGTTCGCCATGGTGCTGGTCAGCCGCCCCTACAACGGCTGCGACCTCGGCGTCAACCTGGATGTCCCCGGCAAGCTCCGCAAGCTGGGGGTGCTGGCCATCCCCATGGACTTCCTCGACCTCCGCACCCGGGCCGATGCCGAGGACCGCGTGTTTGCCGGCATGTACTGGAAGTACGGCCAGCGGATTCTCCGGGCAGGCAGGACCATCCGCGACGATCCCCGGCTGCATGCGGTGTATCTCTCGAATTTCAGTTGCGGCCCGGATTCGTTCTTGATCGGCTATTTCAAGCGGATCATGGCCCCCAAGCCCTCGCTGGTGTTGGAGATCGACGAGCACTCGGCCGATGCCGGCGTGGTCACTCGCCTGGAGGCTTTCTTGGAAAGCCTCCGGGCATTTCGGCCCGAAAGCGTGCCGCCGGCAAGGCCGCTGTATCCGGCGGACAGGTTGGAGGCGTGCGCTTCGGAGAAGCGGCTGTTGTATATCCCCTACATGGGCGACGTGAGTTTGGCCCTGCGTTCGGCCTTCCGGGCCATGGGCCAGCCTGCCGAGGTCATGTCCCCGGGCGATGCGGAGACCCTGGAACTCGGCCGGCGCTACACCACCGGCAAGGAATGCCTGCCGTGCATCATCACCGCAGGCGACATGCTCCGCACCGCGTGCCAGCCGGAGTTCGACCCCTACCGCTCGGCGTTCTTCATGCCCGGGGGGTCGGGCCCGTGCCGGTTCGGCCAGTACCACTGCCTGCACAAGTTGCTTCTGGGCGATGCCGGCTTCCCCGAGGTGCCGGTGGTCTCCATTTCGCAGGACGCCGAGATGTACCAGCAAAGCGCCCAGTTCGGCAACGAGACGTTGCTGGCCGCCTGGCGGGGCAGTTGCGCCATGGAACTGCTGCTCAATGCGGTGCTGGCCGTTCGGCCTTATGAAACCGAAGCAGGGCGGACCGATGCGGTGTACCGCGCATGGCGTGACCGGCTGGCCGCGTTCCTGGAGACCGCCCCCACGACCGAGGCCCTGGCCCAGCAACTCGAAAAGGCCGTGGCCGACCTGCTGGCCGTGCCGGTCGATCGCAGCCAGCCCCGGCCGCGCATCGGCATCGTCGGCGAAATCTACGTTCGCCATCACCCGCTGGCCAATAACCAGCTCATTGCAAGGCTGGAGCGGTTCGGGGCAGAGTGCATGCTAGCGGGCTTCTCGGAATGGATGTATTACACCAACTGGACCCGCAAGCTCGAGGCCCGCCAGCGGCGCCAGTGGCGGACCTGGCTTACCGGGCTGATCAAAGACCATACCATGCGCCGCATCCACCGCCGGCTGAGTGCCCCCTTCGAGCCGATCCTGGGCAAGTTCCACGAGCCCACGGCCGAGGAGGTCCTCGACCTGGCCGAACCCTACATCCACCGCTCGTTCCAGGGCGAGGCGGTGCTCTCGGTGGGCAAGATGATCGAGATGGCCCACCACGGTTGCCACGGGCTGGTCAACGTGGGGCCTTTCTCCTGCATGCCTTCGACCATCGTGGCCGGGGTGATGAAACATCTGGCCTCCCGCTTGGGCGACCTGCCCATGCTTTCGCTCAGCTTTGACGGGCAGCAGGACCCGACGCTCGACACCCGGCTGGAGGCCTTCTTGCACCAGGCGCGGACGTACCAGCACTCGGTCCAGGAGCGGCGGGCACACCCGTGCCCGGCCCGATAGCCGAAGGCCCTTCAGCCCCGGCCGCGATCGACCGATGACGACCATGGACCAGAAATCGCTGGACACCTGGCACATGCGGCGGGCTTTGGAGCTGGCGCTGCGGGGCCAAGGGTATGTGGAGCCCAATCCCATGGTCGGCTGCGTGGTGGTGCAGGGCGCCGAGATCATCGGCGAGGGGTGGCACCGGCGCTATGGCGGGCCGCATGCCGAGGTCGAAGCCCTGGCCGTCGCGGGCTCCCGGGCGGCCGGCGCTACGATGCTGGTGACCCTCGAGCCGTGCTGCCACTACGGCAAAACGCCGCCCTGTACGCAGGCCATCATCCGGGCGGGGATCCGGCGGGTGGTGGCGGCCCAGCGCGATCCTTTCCCGCAGGTCAGCGGGGCCGGCCTGGCCGAACTCCAGGCCGCCGGCATCCAAGTCGAAGTCGGCCTCTTGGAGGACGAAGCCCGCCGGCTCAACGCCCCGTACCTGAAGCTGCTGGCAACGGGCCGGCCTTGGGTCCTGGCCAAGTGGGCCATGACCCTGGACGGAAAAACCGCCACCTCCACCGGATCGAGCAAGTGGATCTCCAACACCCAATCCCGGGCGGTGGTGCACCAATTGCGGGGCCGGGTGGATGCCATCGTCATCGGCCGGGAGACCGCCCAAGTGGATGACCCGATGCTGACGGCCCGGCCGCCGGGACCCCGTACCGCGCTGCGTGTGGTGCTCGATAGCCGCGCATCGCTCAGCCCCGACAGCCAGTTGGTTCGCACCGCCCGGCAGGTCCCGGTGCTGGTGGCCGTGGGGCCTGAGGCGCCGGGCGTCAATCGCCGCCGCCTCGAAGATGCTGGCTGCGAAGTGCTGGTGTGCGATCGCCCGTCGCCCATGGAGCGCGTGGACCAACTGCTGGCCGAGTTGGGCCGCCGGCGGTTTACCAACGTGCTGGTCGAAGGGGGCGGCCGCCTGGCAGGCAGCCTGTTCGATGCCCGCCAGATCGACGAAATCCACGTGTTCATCGCCCCCAAACTGCTCGGCGGCACCCTGGCACGCACGCCCATCGCCGGCGAAGGCGTTTCGGACATCGCCCAGGCCCTCGAGCTGGACGACGTTCATGTCCGCCAACTGGGCACCGATCTGTACGTGTCCGGGCGCGTGCGCCGGAGCTAGCCCGCGGCGCCCCCGGGCGCTGCTGGCCGGGCAGGCCGAGACACCGGGTCGAGCCACCGGAGGCAAGACGCCTGGGCAAAACACCGGGGCAAGCCACGGGGTTTCAGCCGGCCGCTACCGCCGGACGGCAAAGGACCGGCGGATTTCTTTTTTCTTGCCCTGGTACTCCACCTCGATACGAATCTGGGCGCCGGGACGTGCTACGAACTGGCCATCGGCCGCCACCTCGACCGGCCGGCCGTTCACCCGCACGGTAGCCCCCGGCTGGACGACGCCGCGGACCTCGACCGCCACGGGGCCTTCGACCAGCGTCGTACCCTCGGCCGGTTCCGTCTCGATGAGTACCAAGGGGGGCTCCAAGGCGGTGGCGATCTCCTCGGCGACCTGCCAGCGCACCGCCTGGATGCGGGCAGGGTCCCGTTCTGCCTGGGTGATGGCGGGGACCACCCGGCGGGCCAACTCCTGCGCGCGGCGGCGAGGCCGGACCCACTCGGCCCCCTTGCCCAGCCGCTTCTTGGCCTCCGCCAGTTGCGCCACCAGCAGGTGCAAGTACTCGCAGTCCTCCAGGCTTTCGCGCTGCATCTCCCAGCGGATGGAATTCAGCGGCCCCTCTTTGCCGGGATAGATCACATGCGTATCGCCCGGCGGCAACCGGTCGCTGGGCACCCCGAACGGCTCCTTGCCCCAGAAGTTCAGCCCCCAGTGCAGATACCCTGCAAGGCCTTCGGTGAAGTTCAGCCAGTGCAGCACCCGCACGCGGCTTAACGGATAGTCGAGGAAGCGGTTGGGATACACGCTGCCGTAGGGGTTGCAACAGATGTAGAACCAGAACTCGCCGTGCGGGCGGCGGGCCTCATAGGCCTCGCGCCACCGGTCGAAATGGATCAACTGCGGCACCCACACTTCCAGCGCGCCGGTGCAGTCGATGGTTTCGATCGCTTCGATCCGCCGCAACCGGGGCGCGGCGCGATGCACCGCCTCGGAAATCGCTCGCCACGAGGCCAAATTGGTCAGAATAGGCTCGTCGCCCACGTGGATCATCGAGCGCTCGAGCCATCCCCGCTCTTCAAGGTGGCGCTGGAGGTCGGCCGCCAGGCGTAGCACGCCCTCTTCCGGCCCCAGCGAGACCGTCTTGCCCGTCTTCTCGTCTTTGGCCTGGAGATTCGAGAGGCGGAAAGGCGTGCCCCAGCCCTTCTCACCGCCGCCTAGGTGGCTGATTTCCAGCCGCTCGCCCACACCGCAGCGCGTGAACAGCTCGACGAATCGGTCGAACCGGGCGTAATCGAAGGCCAGCGTGCCGTCGGCCCGCCGGGTGACCTCGACGAGCGACCACGGCACCAACACCACGTTCTGCCGATGGGCGGCCATGTTGCGCGCGTAACGCTCCAGCATGGACCAATACGGCTCGCTCCACATCGTAAGCCCGTGGGCCGTGGCGATGTTGTGCAGATTGAACCAGTTGGTCACCAGCACGTGGCGAGTGTCGGGCAGGACCCACGGCTCGACCCGCAGTTCGATGGAAAGGGTGGCCCGCTGCGGCCCCCCAACGACCGCCACCTCCCCGCGATACACCCCCGCTTGTGCCTCCTTGGGGACGAATACCGTCAGCCACACCGGCTGGGTGGCGTCGGCGGGCAGGTCCAGCGTGCGGGCATCGAGCAAAGGATCCGGGACCTCGCAGGGGGCCGCCCGCACCCGAATGGCCTCGCTGGCTGGCGTGTTCTTCTTCAGCGGAATGAAGCCCACGAAGTTCCAGCTTATGTGCTCCGGGCCGAGCACGGCGCGGCCGTCGGTGTGCCGCAGCGGCGAGACTTCGACCCGCAACCCTTGGACCGCCGCGGCCGAGCGTACCGCAAACTGCGCCGGCTCCCACTCGTTGCGGGCTGCCCGCAGTTGCACGGCACCGCCGGCATCGCCCGGCAACGTATCGCGGAACACTTTGATATGGGCATCGACAGGCCAGACGCGCAATTCGGCCGGGAAGACATCCCCGGCCGCAAGCCACGCAGCAATCGCAGCGATCAACCCTGGGAGACCTCTCATGGCTCTTTCTCCCTGCGCAAAAACCGAACCTCGAAGTGTTGCCCGATGCCACGCCCGCGCCGGCCTCAACCGCCCAAGCACCCCTGGCCGGCTGTGGGCGGCCTGGCGTGGCGGTCTTTCACCCCGCGGGGGCCAAAGGCGTGCCGCCGCCGTG
>JBBIQF010000316.1:0-7401 GCA_037442445.1 Planctomycetaceae bacterium | reverse complement strand
CGGCTCGGCATTGGCGGGCAGGCACTCGGCCCAGGGGGGAGGCGGCCCGAGTTTCTTTTCGATCCGCGCGTCCCAGGCCATCAGCCGGGCCCGCAGGGGATGCGGCACGCGGCTGTAGATGGGCCAGGTGTTGCTGGAGTACTTGTCGGGATCGGGCCGGCTGATCCGCCCCACCACCAGCGGCGTATGGCGCGGGTGGGGCAGCGGCCGAAACGGGAACTCGTCCACCGCAAACGCCCCGCGGATGATGCTCCCCCGGCTGGCCTTGAACCCGTATTGCTTGTACAGCGGCACCAGTTGCGCCCGCTGGTACCGGCTTTGAAATACGAAGTGGTCGAACGGGCCATACTCTGCAAAATGCCGCCGCTCGGCGTCGAACATCCAGGTCATGCAATTGGCCCAGACGGTCTTGCACCCGGCCTTGCGCAACCGGCCCGCCTCGGCCAAGAACACCTCGTTGCAGAAAGACACGCAGGTCGCACCGCGAATGCCCGGCACATCGAGCAATTCCTCTGGCCCGGCCGGCGTATGCACCACGCAGCCGATCGACTCGCACCGCGCCTGCCATCCGTCGGCCATGGCCCCGGTGGGGACCACCGTAACCTCCAGCCCCCGGCTGCGCCACAACCGCAGCGTATGCCAGAGTTCGGTATCGGCACCGCCCACCGCGCTGGGGCTGCCGATGACGTAGATCGGAGGCAAATCGCACTTTTCCGCGACCATCACTGTAGCTCCTCGGACGAACTCGCTTCAGCCAATATGCTGCCGGGCCCCGGCCGGCGAATCCGTACGGGCAGGGCGCCGGCTGGCGGGGCCTGGGCCACGACGATCAAGTACCCGCCGCCGCCGGCCCCGGTGATTTTCAGGCCGTAAATCTCGCCGCTTGCACCGCCGGGCACAGCGCCCGGGGCGAGGTCCCGCGGGCCAGGGGCACCGCGCTTGGAGCTTTCGGCAGCGGGCGCGCTGGGTGGGTCGTCCGCCGCGGCCGACTCCCGCAGGCGGGCGATCTGTTGGTGGACCGCTTCATCGGCCATGCGGGGAAACATCGCGCACTGGGCCTGGAAGCCGGCCGTCATGGCCTGGCCCAGCGCCCGGGCATCACGCTGGCGGATGGCTTGCCAGCAGGCGTCGGCCGCCTGGGCCAGGCACCGCACCCATCCCCGGCGCAGGTCCACCTGCGCCAGCACGTCGTAGCCGGCCGGCCGCGGCCAAAGCGGGACCAGCCACAAGTGCCGCTCCAGCCAGGCCAGCGTCGTTTCGTCCCGCAGCGATTCGATGTGCGCGGGCCAGTACGCACCGCGGTATTCCAGGCGGTTGGCCCCCGGCAACACGATGCCCAACGCGTCCTGCGATCCCGAGACGAACTCCGTGCCCGGCGGGTTGTCGCAGGCGAACAGCACGCGGGCCAGCCACTCTTCGTCGCCCGCCGGCAGCTCCAGCCCCCACAGGCGCATCGCCGTCTGCCGCGTGGAGGAAGCCAGGCCGCTGCGCCCCACAAAATGCGGCTGGGGCTCGATCGATACCGTAATCACCGCCCCGGGTGCAATCCGCGACACCCAAGGCTGATCCAGCCAGCCGCCGGCCAAGTCCAGGCGATAGGGCACCCGGGCCCCGGCGACCAGCGCCGTGGTGCTCCGGGCCGGCAGCCCCCGCGCCGCGCGGCGGGCAAGCACCCGGTATTCGATCCCCAGCCGCCGGCAGAGCAGCTCTTTTTCGGCCGTGAGGCCGGCCTGGTTGACCACCAGCACGTCCGGCCGGACGCGCCGCAGGTCGTCGGCGAAGTCCAGCGGGCCGGTGCCGGCGGCCAGGAACGCCTCGGCCACCCAGCGGACCGCCCGCACCATGGCCAGCCGTTCACGCTCGGTAAACACCGGTGGCCGGCCCTTGAGCGCCTGCACCGTCTGGTCGCGCCCCACGGAGACGTACAGCCGGCCCAACTCGGCCGCCTGGCGAAAAAACTCGATGTGCCCCGGATGGAGCACGTCGAAGCACCCCGAGACGAAGACCTTCTTCATGGGACCCCTGCTCGCGCCTGGCAGATTCCCTTTCCGTTGGCCTCGTCCAGCGGTGCTTGTAGCACAGGGGCTGGCCCAAATTCAAGGCGAGGTTTTCTGGCCGCTCGCCCGCCGCCACGGCCTCGCGTACCCCGCGATGGCGACCGGCCTGCGGCGCCCTGGCGCTTGTCCGGGCTCCGGCGGCTGGCCAAAATAGGCGGCAGTCGGTGGCGTTTCGATACCTTTTGGCGTGCGAGGCCTAGCCATGCGTACCTTGGTGTTCGGCATTGCAGCAGTTGGCATCGTGTTTTCGGCGATGGTGGCGGGCCAGCCGGCCGCGGCCCAGGAATATGGCCCTCCCGATCGCGGGCAGCCCGGCGATCCCATGATCCAGCAGTACCTGGCCAACCAGGCCACGGCTTTGGAAAGCACCTGGCTATCTGAGGTCAAGTCGCGCGAGGACTGGGAAAAGCTCCGGCCGCGATGGAAAGAGGAGTACTTCTACATGCTCGGCCTGTGGCCCATGCCCGAGAAAACCCCGCTTCGGGCCACGATCACGGGAACGCTCTCCGGCGACGGCTACGTGGTGGAAAAGTTGCATTACCAGAGCCGGCCCCGCTTGTACGTGACGGCCAATCTCTACCGGCCGGCAAACATCCCGGCGGGCAAGCGCCTGCCCGCGGTGCTGTATGTGTGCGGGCATTCCAATCAAGGCCGCGCCGGCAACAAGACCGCCTACCAGTCGCACGGCATCTGGTTCGCCCGCCACGGGTATGTGTGCCTGGTGCTCGACACCCTCCAGCTTGGCGAGATCGCGGCCATCCATCACGGCACGTACCGCGAGAACCGCTGGTGGTGGCACAGCCGCGGCTATACCCCCGCCGGCGTCGAATGCCTCAATGGGATGCGGGGCATCGATTACCTCCAGAGCCGGCCGGAGGTCGATCCCCAGCGGATCGCCGTCACCGGGATCAGCGGCGGGGGGGCGGCCACCTTCTGGATCGCCGCGGCCGACGAGCGGGCCCGAGTGGCCGTCCCCGTCAGCGGCATGGCGGACCTGGTGTCCTACGTCAACAACCGCGTGATCAACGGCCATTGCGACTGCATGTTCCTGTACAACACCTTCCAATGGCCGTGGACCCGGATCGCCGCCCTGGTCGCGCCCCGCCCCCTGTTGTTCGTCAACAGCGACCACGACCGCATCTTTCCCATGGATGCCAACGACCGGGTGATCAACCGGCTGGAGCGGGTGTACAGCCTGTTTGGCGCCAGCGATCTGGTGGATGCCGTGGTCAGCATCGGCGACCATGCCTACCGCAAAGACATCCGCCAGGCCGCGTTCCGCTTCATCAACATGCATCTCAAGAACGACCCGGCCATCGTTACCGATAGCGAGGTGGACCTGGTGGAAGGCAGCGGCGCAAAGCGGAAGTACCCCATCGACCCCGATCGGCTCCGCGTCTTCCCCCGCGACGAGGACCTGCCCAAGGATGAGTTGAACACCACGATCGACCAGCACTTCGTCCCCGTGGGCCAACCCAAGTTGGGCGAGTTCGAGCCGTGGAAGCGGGCCCTCATGGCCGAGCTGCGCCGGGTGAGCTTCCGTGTGCTTCCCGAGAACGTGCCGGCGGGCAAACCGGCCGATCCGCAGGCCAACCGGCTCGAAACCGAGCCGGGCATCACCATTCCGGTGGAGCCTTGCGGGGAGCTTCCGGCGGGCAAACCCGCGCGCATCGTGCTGGTCGTGCGCCACAGCGAAGAGAAGTCGGCGGTGCTGGACCGCATCCTCGGGGCCCGCGACCTCCAGGCCGCGGTTTACCAGTGCTGGCCCCGGGGCATCGGCCCGACCCGTTGGACCCGCAAAAACCCGCCCAACTACGTCGAACGCTCGCATGTGTTAGTGGGGCAGACGGTCGATACCGGCCGGGTGCGCGACATCATCGCCGCGGCCCGGTTCCTCCGCCAGCGCCACGGCGACGCCCCGCTGGAACTGGCCGGCGAAGGCCCCGGCGCCGTGCTGGCCGCCTATGCCGCGCTTTGGGATGCTCAGGCGAGCCGGCTGACCCTGGTCCGCCCCATGTTGACGCACATGGAGCCGGAAGCGCCGCAGTTCCTCAACGTCCTGCGGGTGTGCGACATTCCCGATGTGCTAGGGATGCTTGCACCCCGGCCATTGGTTATCGAGGGGGTCGCAGCCGATGCCCTCAGCCGGACTACCGAGGCGTACCGCCGGGCTGGGGCGGCTCAGCACCTGGCCATCCGGCCGTAGTGGCTTTTCCGAGATGGGCGCCCCTGGTCGGCGCGCACCGGAGTGACCGGGGCATTGCGCGGGGGCAAGTGGCCCGCCACTGGTCCCCGAGCCGGCCGGAGAAGCCGGGCCCACGAGCCGGGCCCGTAAGGGCCCGGTGCATTCTGCGCGGAAATACGCCGGATGAGACGGAGCGCGTCCCTCCAGGCATGCCCGTTGGAGGGCCACGCTCTGTCGTGGCCGGGGCATTGCGTGTTGCCCGGTAAGGTCCCAGGCCGTGAACAGTTACTCCGGCGCCGAGGCGCACAAGCAGGGATGCCGTGGCGCTTTCAGTTACCGTTTGAGCGAAGCCAGCGCCTGCCGGGCCGCAGCGTGCTGCGGGTCCATGGCCAATACGACGGTGAACCAGGCCTCGGCCAGGTCGGGCCGCCCGAGTCGCTGGGCGGTAACACCCAACTGGTAGCGGACCTCCAGGTCGTCGGGCCGGGCGATCGCCTCTTGATGCAGGTCGGCAAAGCGGGTAATCAGGTCGCGGTACTCTTTGGTGGCCTGGGCCTCGCGCTTGGCGTCCTCCAGGCGCCCGGCCCGCTGGTAGGCCTGGGTCAGTTTGTAGCGGACGCGGTAAGCCGTGGGATGGTGTGTGCGGGCCTCTTCCAGAGTGCGGATGGCGCCGGCCGTGTCGCCCGAATCGAGCTGCACGCTGGCCTTCAGCAACAGAGCCTCGAGATGTCGCGGCTGGAGGCGCAGGGCTTCTTCCACCAGCCGCTCTGCTGCCGCCCGGTCCCCTTGCCCGTACCGGCACTCGGCTTCGATCGCCAGGCGCCGGCCGGAAGGGGGACAGCGCTGGATCTCGGCCAGCGCCTCGTCGAAGTTCCGGAGTTTGACCAGGCACTCGGCCAGTTCCAGGCGGATGGCTTCGTCGTCGGCCTGCTGGGGATTGCGGGCCAGCGATTGCCGGTAATCGTCCACCGCACGCTGGTAGAGTTCGTAGTCCTTGTGGATCAGGCCTAAAAGGCGATGGGGGCGGGGGTCGGCCGGGTCGGCCTCGGCCACCGCCAGCAGGTGGCGCTCAGCCAGGGTCATGGCGCCCAGGTCGCAGTACAG
Source organism: Planctomycetaceae bacterium (assembly GCA_037442445.1). Taxonomy (GTDB): domain Bacteria; phylum Planctomycetota; class Planctomycetia; order Pirellulales; family Thermoguttaceae; genus JANLFZ01. Next base: position 2,055 of record JBBIQF010000316.1, on the reverse strand, counting down.
CATGGCCAGATAGCGGTGGGCGTGGAGCTGCTGGGGGTCGATCGCCAGGGCCTCGTTCAATATCCGTTCGGCATCGCGGAATTGGCGGAGGCGGTACAAGGCCTCGCCCGAAAGCGCATAGGCCTGGCCGGCCAGGTCGGGATGGTCTTTGGCGTGGCCGAACTCCTCGATGGCCTCGACCAGCCGTCCCATGCGCAGCGCCACCATCCCTTCCAGCAGGTGGACATGCGGCTCGAAGCCCGGGGCGCCGCGGAGGCCGTCGGCCGCCACCACCACCGGATCGAGCTGGTTGGCCTCGAAGGCTTCCCGGCCCCACTGGAACAGCCGGCCCGGCGCCTGGGCTTCAGTCAGCCAATGATGGGTCACGGCGGCAGCGGCCATGGCCGCCAGGATGGCCGCCGCTGGCAGGCCGAAACGCATGGCCCCACGTGCGACGCGGGCCGCCGTTGGACTGGGCCGATGTTGCTCGCCGGTTACCTGGGCCATTGCCTTGTAGCTTAAGCCAAAAACCCCAATCTTTCCTCCCCGCTCCCTGCTTCCCGCTCCGTGCTCCCTGCTTCCCGCTCCTCACGCCGCCTGCTTCAGCTTTTGCGAAAACTGGATTTCGAGGGTTTGCAGTCGCCCCTGGCGCTCGATGCGCAGGCGGATGGGCCCGGGCAGGGTGCGGAGCTTCTCGCTTAGCGCATCGTCGTCGGGGGGGACCAGGCCGTTGACCTCGACGATCCGGTCGCCCGGCTTCAGGCCGGCCTGCTCGGCGGGCGATTGGGGCACCACCGCGGTGATTTCCACGGTTTGCGGCTCCGCATCGTCGCGGCGCCAGGTGATGCCCACGCGCAGGGGCTGGGCGGGCAAAACCGGCTGGGCCTCGGCAAGCCGCTTGCGCGCCGCCTCGTTTTCCTGGCGCGAAGACGGGCGGAAGGCCGGCAGCGCATCGGTATTGGCCAATTCGTCCAGCACGCCCAACGCCAGCCGGGTGATGCGGCGCATGCCCGCGGTATCGATCAACTCGGGCCGGTCGCTGGGGCGATGGTACTCGTCGTGCAGCCCGGTGAACAGGGCCAGCACCGGTATCTCCCGCTCGAAAAACGGGAAATAATCGGCCTCGGGGGCCATTCTCCAGGTGAAATCGAGGTCCAGCCAGGAATCGGTATTGTGCCGGCTGGCCAACAGCCGCAGCCCGTACCCGCTCCGCGTGCCCAGCACCACCAGGCGATCGCTGCGGAGCCGGCCAATCATGTCCAGATTGAGGTAAAAGACCACGCTACGGTGCGGCAGGGTCGGGTGGGCAAGCCAGTGCTTGGACCCCAGCATGCCCTTCTCTTCGGCATCCCAGAAGGCCAACAGGATCGCCCGCCGCGGGGGCTTGGCGAAAAAGGTGGCGGCCTCGGCCAGCTCGAGCAGGCCGGCCACGCCGCTGGCATTGTCGTCGGCCCCGGGGTGGATGTACCCCACCGGGCCTTTGCTTCCGCCCGCCGTGCCATAGCCGATGTGGTCGTAGTGGGCGCCCACGGCCACGAGTTCGTCGTGCAACTCCGGGTCGTTGCCGTCCACCAGGGCCAGGATGTTGCGGTAGTTGGCGCCGAAAGGCTGGCTATAGGCCCCGTCGCTCCCCGCCGGTCGCAAGCCCAGTCGCGCAAGCTGGCCGATCAGATACTCGCCTGCCGCGCGCCCGCCCCGGGTGCCGGCTTCGCGCCCCTCGAACCGCTCGTCGGCCAGATAGTCCACGTGCTCTTTGAGTTCGTCCTGGCGGATGGAGTCCAAAGCCAGGTGCAGCGCGGCCGTGCGGTGCTCCGCCCGGACCGGGAGCCATGCCCCCGCGATCACCAACACCGCCACGACCAGGCGGCAGTTCCGCCAACGTGTGCCTGCCATGCAATGAGCCCTCCGCTGGCCAGGTGGGCACGGCTTGCGCAATCACGACGGCAAAAAGGGGCCCACCTGCCTTCGGGGTATCATTGCTACCCGAGCCGCACGTGGCAAGGGCTGGTGTGCCAACTGCTCGAATGGGTCGGCCTTCAAGCACTTGTCCAGCTTCTTTCGGGTGCGGCGGTGTGC
>JBBIQF010000315.1:0-7425 GCA_037442445.1 Planctomycetaceae bacterium | reverse complement strand
CGAGAAAGCGTTTGAGTCTGGCGGCGGGCATGGCGAAATCCCCTGAGAAGGCGGCGGCCCGCGCCCTGGCCGGCACGCCCGGCGGCTCGGGCAGCGCCAGTTTCCAGTCCAGCGCTGGAATTGTAGACCACCGCTCCGCTGCGGGACTCCACCTAAAGAGGGGGTGGCCGATGCTAAGACCATTGGGGAGAGGACCATCGCGCCGGCGCCCTCTGATCGCGGCCCGTATGTCGCGTCTTAGCGGGTCCACTCGAATCCAGCCATCAGCCCGTGGAAGAACAGCCCACCGTCCAGGTTCACCCAACCCGGCGAGGCCGCCTGATCCGGGGCAAGCGCAATGCCCGTCAGCCAGGCGAGATCGTACGCGGCGTGTACCGCCAGGTTCGGCCGAAGTTTGTAACTGCCCACCACGCCGAATTCGATGAGCCCGGCCAACTCGGTCCGCTGATCCCGAAAGGCCGCCGCCCGATTCCCAAACACGGGGTCCACGGTGCTGACGGCCAGGTCTTGTTCGGCCAGGTCGGCCATGGGCGCCACCTTGAACCGCAATCCCCACTCCCACGTGCACTGCCGGAACATGAGCTCGGTGCCGATCTGCGGCCCGATCATGTCGTTATCGGTACGCAGCAAGTAGGTGCCCGTGGCGATGGCCAGCGGCGTATCGCCGGGGTCGGCCACGTCGCCATCGCGGTTGGCGTCGATGGCCATCACACTTCGCCCGTTGAGCTCGAATCGCTCCCGCACATCGAAATACCGCACACCCAAAAGGAACGACCAGTACTGGCCGGGCTGGCACTCCCGCTGCCACCGCCCGCTGGGATGCAGCACCAGGCGGTCGGGCCGGCCCCGCGGCCGAACCACCAAATTCACTTCAGCGCTGTGCCATCGCGAGTTGTAGTGGCCCGCCAAGGCGTTGGCCCAATCCAAGCCCACAAAGCTCCCGCCAAAGGGGCTGTTCAGCGCCCCGTGGGCGATCCAGCCCAGCGAAGTATCCTCGACCACCACGCTATTGCTCTGGACCCGGGCATCGGACACCCAGCTATTGAAGCCCCAGAAGCCGGCCTGAGCGAACCAGTCCATGTTGCGGCTATCGCGGCCCAGATGGCGGTCGAAGGTGGTGTAGTAGCCCGGCGCAATGTCAAAACTGAACGACTTGCCGTTCATCACCACCTGCTGGCCGCCAGGAACCGACTCGGTGCCCAAGCCCACATCGGCGGCCCGGGTGCGGGCGAGTATCCGTACGCCTTGCACCGTGCTCCAAAGGGGTGGATCTTCGCCCCGGCCGCAATACGCACAGCCCGGACCGAACGCATCCAGCCCGGAAACCGCAGGGCTAGGTGCCGAGTCCATGCCCAAGGCTTCCGGCGAACTCGCCACCCCGCCCGGCGCGGGGACCTCCGCCAAAGGATCGACCGTCCAACCGGAATCCAAATAGTGGTTGTTCTGGCCCCTGGCAGGCGGCGCGGCCAAGAACATCGCGAACAGGGCCACCGCCAGGAAAAGCCGCTGGAACCTGCTGTCCACCGTGTTGCCTCCCAACGGTTCGTGGGGACTCATTGAAGGCTAATCGGCTACCTGGGCTTCCTACGGTAGGAATAATCGGAAAAACGCACACCAACGGCACGCCCGCAGCAGGCAGATTCTTCTCGGCATTTGACCTATTTTGCGCATACCGCCCAGATTGCCAGACAGCGGCACAATGTCAGACAGCAGCACGAACGGCGATCAAAGTTCCCGCTAGCCCCGGGGGCGCTTCTCGCGGTGCCGCATCCAGACGATTCCCGCCGCAAAGTACACCAGCGTCGGCATCACCAGATAGGCCTTGAAATCGCCCAGCGGTATCCACCCTTCAAAGACCGCCACGGCAAGCGCCAACAGCAGGGCCAAGGCGGCCACCGCCACGGCCCCGGAAGCCCAGTACACCCGGTTGCTCCAGGCCTGCGACTTCTCCCACAAGTGGAGCCACACCGCCGCCCCGGCCACCAGCACAATCTGGGCATACGTGGCCACCTGCCTGGCGGCCGACGCAAGCGATGAGGAAACCTCGACCAGGGCCGGATTGCTCAGCACCAGGCCGCCCAGCCAGGGCACCACGGCCAATAGGGCCAAGATGCCCGCCAAGTACATCACCACCTTGCCCGCGGGCGACAAAGGCGTGCCACCGGCTTGCGGGACCACAGGCCGGGGCATGGCCGCGGCGGGCGGATCCTCGGGGAGAGCAGGGGCCGGTTGCCGAGCACCGGCTACGGCGGCCAACACCAAGTACACCACCGTGGTGATGATCCACACCGGGATCACCAAGAAGAACTCGTGCACCAGCTCGTGGCCCAACAGGTATTTCGATCCCCACGAACCGCCACGCACGCCAGCCCGGCCAGCCACGCTGCCAAGGCCGGCACGTTGATCCGTTGTCCCCGCCGGCTGCTCCAATACTGCGTCCAGCCGAGCCAGGGGAACAGCCAGTGTTCGGCCACGACGATGGCGCCAACCGGGACCAGCAGGATGCCGTAAATGGCCACGAATCCCAACAGATGCCGAAAGACGAAGGGCGAGCAGGCCACCGCCGTCGTGGCCGCCCCTGCCAGAATCGTCACCAGCCACCGGGGCCAGCCCGGCGTTATTACCTGCAGGGCCAGCCCCGCCCGGTAGAGCGTAGGATTGGCCGTGGTCCAGCCCGCCAGCACCACGGCAACCGCGCCCATGACCCCTAGCGCCTGATAGGCGACTTCGCCGCTATCCAGCCCCGTCAGGGGGCGATCGAGCATGGCCACCCCCGCCACCGCCGCCCCCATCACTCCCGCACAAATCCATGCCAGGTAGTGCCCCAAGTACATCCCGAACGCCGAATACAGCCCATAACTGGCCCGCCGCGCATAGCGCAACAGCGCCATATCCGATAGCCCCAGGTGCATGGCCAGGTTGCACACCCACGCGAACGCCACGATATGCCAGAAGCCGATCACGTCTTCCCGCCGCGCCAGGTAGGTGCGGAACGGCGGAACCGGCCGCAGGCTCTCCCCCTGCTTCCAACACAGATTGCCGTCCACCCCGTTGGGGCTCGAATACCGCACAGCCACCGGCTGCGCCACATGCGGGCTGCGGACCACCAGGGCGTTTGCCTCGATGGTCGCCTCGGCCGGGGCGAAGCGTTCGTGCCCTTTCTCCCGGCCCGAAACGAACACCGGCCCCGGCGACTTGCCGTCGGTGGTGGCCAGCAGACCGTCGGCCGGATCGAAGCGCACTAGCACCCGGTCGCCCTGGACCTCCACCGCCTGGTAGGGCGGCGGGCCGGTCCAGATGGCCACCGTCGCCGTCCGCCACCACCCCGAAAGGTTCCCCACATGCCCCAGCACCGGCAGCATGGCCACCGCCCCGCAAATGAACATCAAGAACATCCAGGGCGAGCACACCGACGCGAACTGCGCCAGCCGCTTGAACCCCAGCACCGCCAGGGTGACGACCACCGCCCCCACGCCCAGCACAATCGGGTAAAACCACGGATCGCTCGCCACCCAACCCACCTGCGGCTCGATGCCGAAGGGGATGCGTATGGCCGAGGCCGCCACCGTGATCATGCACCCCGCCAGAATGCAGTACAACAGGGCATTGAGCACGTTGTACACCACCATCACCACCGGCCCGGCGATCCGGCGGAGATACCAATACAGCGTCAACCGGGTCCGCACCGCGATCGGAGCGCACACCAGCGTCCACGAGAGGACGGCCAGCAGGTTGCCCAGCACGAGGCCCACGAGAATATCGTAGGCCGACGCTCCCCACGTCACGAACAGCGCACCGATGACGAACTCGGTGGCGGCCACGTGCTCGCCCGCAAAACTGCCCGCGAAATAGCCCCCCGGCTGAAGGCTTTCTTCGCCCACCGGGTGCCGCTCGAACTCGTAGAGCCGGTCCAGACGCTGAAAGATGCTCTCGGTTTCGCCTGAGGCCATCGGTTGTCCTTCGCCACGGTGTTCGCCAACCGGCCCACCGCCGGGCCGCACACTGGCACCCGCACGCACGCCGGCTAGCTATCGCCGGCTGGTCACCGCGCGCTCGTAGGCGCGCACCTCGTCGAGCCAGGCCAAGCCCACCGGCACATTCTGTTGCAGGCAATAGTAATCCCAAACCGCCCCCCAGGGAAGCGACTTGACCGCCTCCACCAGCGCCAGGCGCCCGGTGTAGTCGCCCTGCACCTCCAGAGCCCGCAGCCGGCTGGCGGGCTCCAAAAGCGCCACCAGCAGGGCCTGAAGCATGGCCCGCGTGCCAATCACCCACGCCGCCACCCGGTGGATGCTGGCATCGAAAAAGTCCAGCGCGATGTGCACCCGCCCCAGAAAGCCCCCGCGCACGACCTCCTCGGCAATCGCCCGCAGATCGTCGCTCAGAATGACCACGTGGTCGCTGTCCCAGCGGATGCCCCGGCTCACGTGCAGCAGTATCTCGTCCAGGTACAACAGCACCGCCGAGAGCTTGTCGGCAATGGTCTCGGTCGGGTGGAAGTGCCCCGCATCCAGGCACAACAGCTTTCCCTTGCGGATCGCATAGCCTAGGTAGAACTCGTGCGAGCCGACCACGTAGGTCTCCGAACCAATGCCGAACAGCTTGCTTTCCACCGCATCGCGGTTGCAGGCGGAATCCACAGGCACCGCGAACATCTCGTCCAGCGACTGGCAAAGGCGCTGGCGCGGCCCCAACCGGTCGATGGTTACATCCTTCATCCCGTCCGGAATCCACACGTTCGTCACGCACGGTGTGCCAAGCTGCCGGCCCATGGCCTCGCCGATCTTCCGGCAGCATATCCCGTGCTCCACCCAGAAACGCCGGATGCCCTCGTCGCGGTGCGAAAGCGTAAACCCGTCGGCCGCCTTGGGGTGCGAAAAGAACGTGGGATTGAAATCCATGCCCAGGCCCTGTTCTTTGGCCCAGTCGATCCACCGCTGGAAATGCCTCGGCTCGAGGGCGTTGCGCTCGGCCGGCTTGCCGCCAGTCTCTTGATACATCGCGTGCAGGTTCAAGCGATGCCGGCCGGGAATCAGCCGGTAGGCCTCGCGCAGGTCTTGCCGCAATTCGTCGGGGTTGCGAGCCTTGCCCGGATAGTTGCCCGTGGCCATGATCCCCCCGCCCGAAAGCCCCCCCTCGCTCTCGAACCCCCCCACGTCGTCCCCCTGCCAGCAATGCAAGGAGATGGCGATGCCGCGGAGTTGGCCCAAGGCCTGCTCGGTATCCACGCCATACTCGGCGTAGCGCTCGCGGGCCAGCCGATATGCGGCCTCGATTTGATTGGCTTGCAACGAAGTTCCTCCTTTCTCGGTTTCCAACAATACCCGGCCGGCCCACCGGCCCAGCGGACCCTCGCCGGCCAAAGCAACTACTATACCCCGAAGCCTCACCCCCTGCGTAGGGTGCCCCCTCAACCGGCCGCCTCACGACGCGGGTGCCTTACGAGCCGCCGGCTTTCTGCCATAGAAGACCTTGCCGTTGGAAAACGAACCGTGGTTTCCGCATCGTGGTGCGGGTTTAGCTCGGGAAATCGGCAGGTTTCCGGCGTATCGCCGTGCATTTCCAGACTTCACCCGGGGTGCGGTTTGAAAAAGCGGGTTCGGAGCGCCGCCTCGACGTGCAAGAAATAACAAGAGAACGCAGAATCTCTCCGCCGTGTTTGTGTTTAATACACACGGCGACAGTTGCACACCTGTTAAGAAATATCGACTTCGACAGCTCGGTCCAATCGGCCATGCGGCACGCGGAAGCGACGGCCGGGGGCTACAACAAAAAGAAAAACAGGGACTGCAGCTACGGCCCCCCTGTTCTGCGCCATCGCCCAAACCGGCCAGGTGCTGGAACTTTCCGCCAACGTTCGGGCAATGTCCACGACTCGCACGGGGCGGAGGCCTTCATTTTGGCCCGTAGTCAGGCGGGCCGCCAGGCCTTGCCGGGCGTGCGGGTGAAGGTCCGCATGGACAGCGCATTGTTTGGGTCATTGGCCATTGGTGCTTCGACATTTGACTTTCGACATTCGTCATTAGTCAATGGTACTTGGTCATTGGTCATTCGACATTCGACATTTGACTTTCGTCATTCGTCACTCCCGCCGCTGCCCATACGCGAAGTGGTAGCGATCGTACCACTTGCGGATTTCCTCCGGGGGAAGCTCGCGGGGTTGCCCTAGTTGCAGGGCGAGGTGGACCGTCTTGGCCACGTCCTCGACCATGACCGCGGCTTTGAGGGCGGCTGTGGGGGTGGGGCCCCAGGCGAACACGCCGTGGTTGCCCAAGAGGATCGCCGGGGCGCGGTTGCGGTACTTGAGAATGGCCTGGCCGATGTGGTCCTCTTCGTTGTCCACGTAGGGCGTGCAAGGGATTTCCGCGCCGAACTCGTCGGCGATGGCCGTCAAACACACCGGGATCGACCTGCCCAGCGCCGCCATGGCGGTGGCATAGTTGCTGTGCGTGTGCACGATGCCTTGCACCCCGGGCATGTTGCGGTAGAGGTACAGATGATGCGGCAGGTCCACGCTGGGGCGCCATGTGCTGCCGACGACCTCGCCACTGGCCAGGTCCACCTCGACCAGCATCTCGGGTACCAGGGCGTCGTAATCCACGCCGGAGGGTTTGATGACCAGCCGGCCGCTTTCGCGATCCAGCCCGCTGGCATTGCCCGAATGCATGGTGACCAGCCCCGCTGCGGGCAAGGCCTTGTTCACGCGGCACACTTCTTCCCGCAGGGCAAAGGGGACAGCCATCCCAGTTTCCTCCTCATGCAATGCGATTGAGGCCGGCAGGAAGGGGCCGGACCACGATCGCCTTGGTTGGCGAGGTCGGGCAGGCCACCTCGCAGGCGCCGCATCCGGGGCAGCGGGCCGCATCCACGCGCGGCAGCGAGACGTACTCTTCTTCGGAAAACACAAAGGTTATCGCATCGTAGGGGCAGCGGGCCCGGCACAACGCGCACTCCTGGTCCTGCGCCCGCAGGCAGAGTGCCCGGTCGACCTCGGCCCGCCCCATGATCGCCCGCGCCTTGGCCTGGGGGGGCAGGCGGGCCAGCGCCCCGCTGGGGCACACCTCGGTGCAGCGTACGCAGGTCTCCAGACAGTAGTTTTCGCCGAAGCGGACGACCGGGGTCAAGAGCATGGGGAGCGGGGCGCCGCGGGTTGCGGGGAGCAGGATGCCCACCGGGCACGCCCGCACACAGTTGCCGCACCGCACGCACAGCCCGCCGAAAAGCGGTTCCGGCACGGCACCGGGTGGGCGCAGAGGCGGGGCAGCTTGCGTGGCCGCCCGCCGCAGCATCGCCGCCCCCACAAACCCCAACAGCGCCCCTAGAACCGCCCGGCGGGCCAGGGGCCGGAAGGCGTATCCTTCCGCTTGGCCCGGCCCGCCTCTCGGCCGCCACTTCCCGAGGGTGCGTAGGACTGCCTGCAAGCCG
>JBBIQF010000314.1:7219-7426 GCA_037442445.1 Planctomycetaceae bacterium | reverse complement strand
ACAAGAATTTCCGCGTGCAGGGGTTCGCTCCGGCAGGGGGCATTACCGACCAGCGCCTGGCCGAACGCCGCACCCTGCTAGGGGCCATCGACTCGCTGGCCCGCGAGATCGAAAGCGAGCCGGCCTTCCAGGCCATCGACACCTACCACCAGAAGGCCTATGAGATGGTGCTGGGCGATGCCAAGAAGGCCTTCGATCTCGGGCAGG
>JBBIQF010000314.1:0-7209 GCA_037442445.1 Planctomycetaceae bacterium | reverse complement strand
AAGGACGAGGTCCGCGAGCGTTATGGGCGGAACTTCTTCGGCCAATGCTGCCTGTTGGCCCGCCGCCTGGTGGAGCACGGCGTGCCGTTCGTGACGATCAACCACGGGGGCTGGGATACCCACACGGACAACTTCGGGGCGATGAAGAACCTGGCCCCGGTGCTGGACAAGGGATTTGCCACACTGCTGGAGGACCTGGCCCAGCGGGGCCTGCTGCAAACGACGATGGTGGTCTGGCTGACCGAGTTCGGGCGCACGCCGGTGGTGGACTGGAACCCGCCGTGGCAAGGCGGGCGCCACCACTACCCGCTGGTCTATTCCGTGGTGGTGGCCGGCGGGGGTTTCAAGGGCGGGCAGGTCCTCGGCTCCAGCGACGCCAAGGGGGAATACCCCAAAGAACGGCCGGTGTACCCGTGGGACCTCACCGGCAGCATCTACACGCTGTTGGGGATCGATCCCCAAGGCCGGCTGCCCCACCCCCAAGGCTGCGTGGCGTATGTCAATCCGCCGGCGCTCAATGCGCCCAGCGGCGGGTTGCTGCGCGAGATCATGTAATGCGCGGGATCATGTAAGCCGGGTGCACGTCGCGGGCACCTTCCTCACAAGCGGGAGTACCGGGATGCGATACCAAATGGCCCTGGCGGCCGCGGCGGTCTTCCTGTGCACGGGTTTGCAGGGGCGGGCCCAGGTTCCCCCACCGCCGCAAAAACAGGTGCTGGCGTTTCCCTTGGCCGTGGCCCCGGCCCAGCCGCCCCCTTCGGTGGAATGCGCTGTGGCGGTGGGCCCCGCGGTCCCGGTGGCCGCACTGGCCTTCCGCCCGGATGGCAAGGCGCTGGCCTCGGCCGGCTATCAAGAGGTGCTGGTGTGGGACCTGGCCGGGGCCAGGCTTGCCCGGCGGATTGGCGAGGGCCAGTTGGCCGAGGCCGTCGCCGCCCTGGCCTTCCACAAGGATGGCAAACTCCTGGCCGTCGGCGATGGCTCCCCGCACCGTTCGGGCAGCGTGAAGGTGTTCGACAGCGAGTCCGGCCAGCTCGTGGCCGCCTTCAGCGAGCCCAAGGAAGTCGTCTATGGCGTGGCCTTCAGCCCGGACGGCAACCTTCTGGCCGCAGGCAGTGCCGATGCCCAGGTGTACGTCTGGAACCTGGCCGAGAAGAAGCTGCTTGGCGCGCTGAAGGAGCACGCCGGGTGGGTGATGCACGTGGCTTTTAGCGGCGACGGCAAGTGGCTGGTTTCCAGCGGCCTGGACCGCAAGGCGTGCGTGTGGGAGGTCGGGCCATGGCGACCGGCCGCCCGCCTGCCACAGACCGAACCCGTGCTGGCCGCCGCCTTCAGCCCGCCCGCCGATCTGGTCGCGCTGGCCATCTGCGGGCCGGCAGACCGGGCCATCCGCTTCCGCCGCCGCGATAACACCGAACAAGTCCGGGCCTTCGATACCGGCGCTGCCGGCCCCCTGGGAATCCTCTGGGCTCCCCAGAACAATCGCCTGTTTGTGCCGTGCACCGACGGCACCGTGCGGGTCCACGACGCTGGCGGCGGCCATATTGCGACCCTGGCGGGACACGCCGGCTGGGTCCACGCCGCGGCCCTCAGTGCCGATGCCTCGCGCCTGGCCACCGGCGATGCAGGCGGAAGCGTCCGGCTCTTCAACACCGCCGATAACACCCTCCTTGCCACCTTGGTGCAGCTCAGCCCCCGCAGCGACCAGTGGCTGATCGCCACGCCGGGCTACCTGGCCACTTCCTCGCCCGGGGCCTTGCAATGGAAGACCGCCAACGTGAAGACCCCCGCCGATAAGCTATCGGGCATCTTCCACAATGCCGAAATGGTCCAGAAAACGCTGGCGGGCGCCAAACCGCCGCCGGCCGCCGTGCCATGAGCCGGCGCAAACCGGCCTCCGGCGGCCAGCCGATCCCAATCGGGGCGCAACCCGCCCGTGTGCCCTCATGATGACAATCCTCCCTCGGAGCTTTCCGCGATGAAGGACTCCCCGCTGTCTTGTGCCCTTGGCCGCCGGGTGCTCCCGGCGTGCTGGGTGCTTGCGTATCTGTGCGCGGCGGCCCATGCCGAGCCGCCCCAACCCCTGGCCAACTGGGTCTTTCCCGCCGGCGGGCAGCGCGGCAAGACCGTCGAGGTTACGGTCTCGGGCAAGGAGTTGCAGGGGGCCACCGGGGTGCGGGTGAGCGGCCCGGGCGTGACCGGCAAGGTGCTGCAAGTGGTCAATCCCACCACGGTCAAGGCGGCCGTGGAAATCGCCCCCAATGCCGAGCCGGGCCAGAGAGACCTCCGCCTTGTGACCCCAGGCGGCGTGACCAACCGCCTCCGGTTCTTCATCGGCGAGTTGCCCGAAATCAACGAGACCGAGCCCAATGCCGAACGCACCCAGGCCCAAAAGCTCGAAAGCCTGCCTGTGGTGGTCAATGGCCAGGTGCTGGAACGGGACCGCGATTGCTATACTTTTGCGGCCAAGGCGGGTCAGGTGCTCGTGATCCGCCTGGAAGGCCGGCGCGTGATCCCCTATCTGCCCGACGCCGTGCCGGGGTTCCTCGATGGCTGCCTCACCCTGTTCGACGCGGGAGGAAAAGTGGTCGCCGCGGTGGACCGCTTCCGCTTCGATCCCGACCCGCTGTTGATCTTCCCCGTGCCGCAGGACGGCCAGTACACGCTGGAGGTTTCGGATATCCTGTTTCGGGGCCGGCCCGAGTTCGTCTATCGCCTGACCATCGGCGTGGTGCCTTACCTGACCCACGTTTTCCCGCTGGGGGCGCAGCGGGGCACCACCGCGCAGGTGGCCCTGTTTGGGGCGAATCTACCGGCTGCGAACTTGAGTTTTCCCGTGCCGGCCGACTCGCCTGCCGTGCGCCCTGTGCTGCTGCCGGGGGTGCCCAATCTGAACCCGCTGCCCTTTGCCGCAGGCGATTATCCGGAAGCCGGCGAGACCGAGCCGAACGACGCCCAGGCCCAGGCCAATCGGGTTACCGTGCCGGTAACCATCAACGGCCGTATCCAGAAGCCGGGCGATATGGACCATTTCATCTTCGCGGCCCAGGCCAACCAGGTGCTGGTGATGGAGGTCTTCGCCCGGCGGCTCGATTCGCCCTTGGACGCCCACCTGTCGCTCCGCAACACCCAGGGGGGCCAACTGGCCGAAGCCGACGAATACCAGGACCCGCTCACCCCGCTGGTGATGCACCACGCCGATGCCCGGCTGGTGTACACCTTCCCCGCGGCGGGCGACTATGTGCTGCGCATCCGCGACATGGAAGCCGCTGGCGGCGACGAGTACGCCTACCGGCTGGTGATCGCCCCGCCCAAGCCCGACTTCTTCCTCTACACCATGCCCGACAACCCGCGGACCGGCAAGGGCGAGACCGCGGTCATCAGCGTCAAGGCCATTCGGCTGGATGGTTTCGGCGGTGAAATCCAACTGGCGGTGCAGGACCTGCCGCCAGGCTTTGCCGCAAGCGACGCGGTGATCCCTGCCGGCCAGGACGAAGCCAAACTGACCATCACCGCTGCCCCCGACGCGCCGGTCGGGGCTGTGGCGCCTTCGATCGTCGGGACGGCCACGCCGGTCAAAGACCCCGTGACGCGCAAAGTGCGGGGGGCCGAAGATGTCATGCAGGCCTTCAGCTACCATCACACGGTCTTTACCCAAGAGTTCCTGCTGGCGGTGATCGAGCCGGCCGGCTTCGCACTCAACGTGGCACTGGCCCCCAAGCAGGTGCTCGAGGTCAAACAAGGGGCCGAGGTCCCGGTAACGGTCAAGGCGGTGCGGCGCGCCCCGGTCCAGGGGCCGGTGGAACTTTCGGCCGTCGCCCCCCCGGCCGGCATCACCATCAAGCCGGCCACCATTCCCGCCGACAAAGACGAGACCCAGGTGGTGCTGGTCATTCCCAAACAAGCGCCCGTGGGCTTGAGGACCAATATCCTCCTTTCCGGCACCTTGAAGACCGACAAAGAGACGTTTACCCGCAACGCCCCGGCCATCCCCATCAAGATATTGCCCGAGAAGTAGGGCCGTAGGGTGCGTGCTTGCACGCACGCGGCATGCGGGGAAGACGAATGACGAATGACGAAAGCCAAATGACGAATGCCGAATGACCAATGGCCAAGCACCAATGACCAATGGCCAAGTGGCCCAGCGCTACGGAGCCGCGACCGCAAGGAAGCGGCCAGAGCGGGGAGCACGGAGCACGGAGCAGGGAGTAAGCAAGAACGAGCCAACGGGTTTATCGCGGCGCGGCCAGCCGTACCCAAGCCGCTTCGCCCGTTGCCGTTGGTCATTGGGATTTGCTCATTGGGACTTGGTCATTGGTGCTTCCTCCACCATTCGTCATTTGTCCTTCGACATTCGTCATTTGCCGGCTTGGCGTGCGTGCAAGCACGCACACTACGTGGTGCTTGGTCATTGGTCATTCGACATTTGGCTTTCGGCATTCGACATTCTGACCGATAAAGGAGCAAGCCATCGATGGCTAAGAGTTATCTGGACGAGCTGTTTGGATTGGACGGGCAGGTGGCGGTAGTCATTGGAGGTGCCGGGGTCTTGGGGGGTGCCTTATGCGAGGGTATTGGTCGGGCCGGGGCCCACGTGGTGGTGGCCGATCTGACGGCCGAGGGCTGCGCCGCGCGGGTTGCCCGGCTGGAGGGGGCCGGCTGCCGGGCCAGCGCCTGCACGGTCGATGTCACAAAGCGCGAGTCCCTGGAGCACCTCTTGGCCGAGGCCCTCCGCATCAAAGGCCGCGTCGAAATCCTGGTCAACTGTGCCGGCGTCAACGCGGGTAGTACCTTCCTCGACGCCAGCGAAGCCGATTGGGACCGCATCATGGCCATCAACCTCAAAGCGGTCTTCCAGGCCTGCCAGATCTTCGGCCGGCACATGGTGGAGGCCGGCGGCGGGGCGATCCTGAACATCGGCAGCGTGACATCGATCTTGCCGTTGTCGCGGGTATTCGCCTATTCCGTTTCCAAGGCAGGGGTGGTCAACCTGACGCGCAATGTCGCCCGGGAGTTCGCCAAACAGGGCGTGCGGGTCAACGCCATCTGCCCCGGCTTCTTCCCCGCCGAACAGAACCGCAAACTGTTGGATGCCGAGCGGGTAGAGAACATCTTGCGCCACACCCCCATGGGCCGCTTCGGCGAGCCGGAGGAGTTGATCGGCGCGGCCCTGCTGCTGCTTTCGCCCAATGCGGGCCGGTTCATCACCGGCAGCGTCGTGAGCGTGGATGGCGGGTTTACCGCCGCCTGGTTCTGACCTGGCCCCTGGCTTGCCGCCGGGTGGTGCGGTGCAAGCGGCGCGCTCGACCTGCGGCCCTCGGGCGGAATTCGCTTCCCTGGACGGCCCGCCACGCTATCCTTATGGGCTGAACCGCGCGGCCTTGTGCTTGCGCACCGTGCGGCGGGCACGCACCAGGGCCACCCATGGCGCAAACGATCGTCATCTTCGGTGCGTCGGGCGACCTCACCCAGCGCAAGTTGGTCCCCGCGCTTTATGAATTGCACCGCAAGGGCCGGCTGCCAGCCGATACACGCATCGTGGGTTTTTCGCGCACCCCGATGAGCGACGACCGGTGGCGCGAGCATCTGGCCGAAGCCACCGAACGGTTCCTTGGCAGCCGCTTCGACCGCCAGGCGTGGCAGGCCTTCGCCCCCATGCTGTTCTACCAGCCGGGTGACCTGGCATGTTGGGAAGACCTGGACCGCCTGGCCTCTCGCCTGGACGAACTAGGCGCCGCCAGCGCCGCCGCACGCATCTACTATTTGGCCACCGCTCCGCAGCTCTACGAGCCCGCCATCGCCGGCCTGGGCGCAAGCGGGCTCGCCGGCCCGCGCGGCGGCCACGCCCGCATCGTGGTCGAAAAGCCCTTCGGGCGCGATGCCGCCAGCGCCGCCCGGCTCAACCGCGCCCTGCACCAGGCCTTTTCCGAACGCCAGGTCTATCGCATCGACCATTACCTGGGCAAGGAGACGGTCCAGAACGTCCTGGTCTTCCGCCTGGCCAATGCCGTCTTCGAGCCCATCTGGAACCGCAACTACGTCGAACACGTCGAGATCACCGCGGCCGAGGAACTGACCATCGGGCACCGCGGGGCGTACTACGACACCGCCGGCGTGCTCCGCGATATGTTCCAGAACCATCTGTTGCAACTGTTGACGCTGGTGGCCATGGAGGCCCCCGTGCGCTTCGAGGCCGACGCGGTGCGCGACGAGAAGGTCAAAGTGCTCCGCTCCATCCGGCCCCTGGAACCCGCCGAGGTCCCCTTGCGCACCCTGCGGGGGCAATACCGCGGGTACCGCCAGGAGCCTAACGTCAACCCCCAAAGCCACACCGCCACCTTTGCCGCCGTGCGCCTGGATGTGGAAAACTGGCGCTGGCAGGGTGTCCCCTTTTTCCTCCGCAGCGGCAAGGCCATGGCCTGCGCAACCACGCAGATCGTCATCCAATTCCGTCGGCCGCCCCACTTGCTGTTCGGCCCGGGCCAGCACGAGTCGAACCGGCTGGTCATCCAGATCCAGCCGGCCGAAGGCATCCAGCTCCACCTCCAAACCAAGGTGCCCGACGCGGGCATGCAGTTGCGGCTGACCGACCTCAGCTTCCGCTTCCGCGAGAAGTTCGCCACCGCCCTGCCCGACGCCTACCAGCGCCTCCTGTTGGATGTCATGCTGGGCGACGCAAGCCTGTTCGCCCGCGCCGATGAAGTCGAACTGGCCTGGAGCCTCATCGACCCCATCCAGCAGACCTGGGACGAGCACAACCAGCCCGAACTCTTGTTCTACGAACCCGGCCAGTGGGGACCGCCAGAATCGGCCCAGTGGATTGCCCACCAAGGGCACCACTGGTTCGACGCATGCCCCGTGCTGGACAAAAACTGAATCCGTAGGGTGCGTGCTCCGCACGCACGCGGCATGCGGGGAAGGACGAATGACGAATGTCGAAAGCCAAATGTCGAATGGCCAAATGACCAAGTACCAATGACCAAAGGTGAGGTGCAAGCCACAAGAACGAGCCGGCGGGTTCATCCCGGCGGGGCCAGCCGTACCCAAGCCACTTCGCCCGTTGCCGTTGGTCATTGGGATTTGGTCATTGGGATTTGGCCATTGGTGCTTCCTCCAGCATTCGTCATTTGACTTTCGACATTCGTGATTCGTCATACCCCCCCCCGCGGCTGCATCCCGAATGCCCCAAAATTTTTTCCGCTCCGGGCGCTT
>JBBIQF010000313.1:0-7431 GCA_037442445.1 Planctomycetaceae bacterium | reverse complement strand
CCACGAAGTCGTTGCCCTCGGGCACCTTGGCCTGGCCTTGGTCGTTGGCCCCCCAGGCCACGATCGAACCATCGCTCCGCAAGGCCAGGCTGTGTGCCGCACCCGCGGCGATGGCCACGAAGTCATTGCCCTCGGGTACCTTGGTTTGGCCTTGGTCGTTGGCCCCCCAAGCCATGATCGAACCATCGCTGCGCAAGGCCAACACGTGCTGGCCCCCGCTGGCCACCGCGCGAAACGCCCCTGCCGAGAGTATCTGCAACCCCCGAGGCAGGCCGGCACAACAGGTGCCGCAAATACACGGGGCCTCGCAGCGGGGTGGGCTGCCCCGGCCGAACACCCGCTGGCCTGCCGGGCCCGACGTCTGGCAAACCATCCCCACTGCCGGTGCCCCGCGCGACCGTAGCCCAACCGGTACGCTAACGGGGCGTAAGGCCGCGGCATCTATCTGGCCCGACGCGGTGTAGGCGTCTAGCGCCGCAAGACCGAGGTACCTCGGGTGCAACGCGCCGGCCTCCGATGGCGGCGGCGCAACGGGGGTGCCGAAATTCAAATCACTGCCGGGCAGGCTGAGATGGGGGCCTTGCAAAACCCGGGCGGGCACGGCTTGCATCCAAGGGGGCGGCATCTCCGAAGTCGCTGGGCCTGCCCATGCTGGCCAAAGGGCCGCCGGCTGTCCCGGCTGCACCAACCCGCCCCACGTCTCGGGTGCGCCAAAAACGCCAATGGGCACGAGCATGGCCAGGGCCAACAAAGCCGGCAACTTGCGGCGTGCGGCGGCTGGCGCGGCGTGTCGCAGCCGGCACGCCCGCGCGGCCCACCGCCTGTCTTCGGGCAACCGCAACAACCCCAGCGTAGGTTCAAGACGATGTCGCACCATACGAACCTTTGCGTCGAGCGATTGCGCACCTGCCGGCGCCACGACGGGTATCTTCTCTTGTTTCGACTCTTTTCTTGTCGCTTGGTGGTTCGAAGGCGGGCGTAGGGCGGCCATGCCGCAACCGATGGCCAGCCAACGCCGGCTCGCCGTTGCCGTAGCGGCGCAGCGCAGGCGCACTCGCGGCCCTGGCCCAGCGGCGCGCGAACCCACCGCGGCCGTTGGTCCCCCTCCGGTGGGCAGACCAGCGTTTCGCTGCGGAGACTTGGCGTGAGGTTCCGGCACTCACGCCGCTTCAGAAGTGCCACGTCGCGAAACGAGGACGTTCCGATTAGCTTCTAGTCTAATTGCACGATCAAGCGGCGGGTACAAGAAAAGACCGGACGCGCAAAACCAGGGTGGCCCCTGGCCGCCCGTCCGGGGGGTTCGTGATCTCCCGCGATTTGTCAGCCGTCTGAAAACGCCCGTCTCACGTCGCGCGGGCTTGTTCGGCTTTGTCGAACGCGGCGTCGAAAGCCACCTTGCTCGGCTCGAAGTCCAGCTTGCGCACGTATTCCAGGGCTTCTTTGGCCCCGTGCTCGCGGTCCATGCCGCTGTCTTCCCATTCGACCGACAGCGGCCCCTTATACCCGATGTCGTTCAAGGCCCGGATGATCTCTTCGAAATTCACCCCGCCCCGGCCCAGCGAGCGGAAATCCCATCCGCGGCGCGGATCGCCGAAGTTCAGGTGGCTGGCCAGGATGCCGCTCTGGCCATCCAGGCGCACAATGGCATCCTTCATGTGCACGTGGAAAATGCGGTCCGGGAACTTGCGGATGAACAGCGCCGGGTTCATCCCCTGCCAGATCAAATGGCTGGGGTCGAAGTTGAAGCCGAACTCGGGCCGGTAGTCCAGCGCTTCCAGGGCCCGCTCGGCCGTGTAGATATCGAACGCGATCTCCGTCGGATGCACCTCCAGGGCGAATTTGACCCCGCACTCGGCGAAGACGTCCAGAATGGGGTTGAAGCGCTCGGCCAAGAGTTTGAAGCCATCCTCGATCATTTTCGGCGGCACCGGCGGGAAGGAATACAACAGGTGCCAGATGCTGGACCCGGTGAACCCGTTGACCACTTCGACGCCGAGGCGTTTGGCGGCCCGGGCAGTTTGCTTGAGTTCCTCGGCCGCCCGGGCATTGACCCCTTCCGGATCGCCATCGCCCCATACGTAGGGGGGCAGCACCGCCTTGTGCCGCTCGTCGATGCGGTCCAGGATGGCCTGCCCCACCAAATGGTTGCTGATGGCAAATACCTTCATCTGGTACTTGTCCAACAGAGCCCGTTTCTTTTCGCAGTACGTGGGGTCGGCCATGGCCTTGTCCACCTCGAAGTGGTCGCCCCAGCAGGCCAGCTCCAGGCCGTCGAAGCCCCACTGGCGGCACTTGATAGCCAGCACTTCCAGCGAAAGGTCAGCCCATTGTCCGGTGCACAGCGTGATGGGTCGTGGCATGTTCACCTCCCTTATGCAATGTGGCACATTCGATTCCGGCAGGACCGCCCGATAGGCGCGGGCCTGGCGCAACGGCTTGAGCCAGCCTGCGGGGCGGCGGCCGGACAAAACGCATCTCGGCCGCGAACCGCCTCCAGGCCGCCCAGCCCGGCTCGGGTTCCGCTTGTGGCTCGTGTAACTGCCCCTCGGCGATTTGCTGTGCTACTTGCGCTTCTGCTCGGCCTTGTCGAAGGCGGCGTCGAAAGCCACCTGGCTGGGGGCGAAATCCATGCGCCGCACATACTGGCAGGCCTCGCGGGCCCCGTGGTCCCGGTCCATGCCGCTGTCTTCCCACTCCACCGACAGAGGCCCTTGGTACCCGATATCGTTCAAGGCCCGGATGATCTCCTCGAAGTTCACGCGCCCCCGGCCCAGCGAGCGGAAATCCCATCCGCGGCGCGGGTCGCCAAAGTTCAGGTGGCTGGCCAGAATGCCGCTCCGGCCGTCCAGCTTTACGATGGCATCCTTCATGTGCACGTGATAAATCCGGTCGGGGAACCGCCGGATGAACTGCACCGGGTCCACCCCTTGCCAGATCAAATGGCTGGGGTCGAAATTGAACCCGAACTCCTCGCGGTGCTCCAGGGCCTCTAGGGCCCGCTCGGCCGTGTACAGGTCGAACGCGATCTCCGTGGGATGCACCTCCAGGGCGAACTTCACCCCGCACTCGCCGAAGACGTCCAGAATTGGGTTGAAGCGCTCGGCCAAGAGCTTGAAGCCGTCGTCGATCATCTTCGGCGGCACCGGCGGGAAGGAGTACAACAGGTGCCAGATGCTGGACCCCGTAAAGCCGTTGACCACGCCTACTCCGAGCTTCTGGGCCGCCCGCGCCGTGTTCTTCAGCTCCTCGGCGGCCCGCGCGTTCACCCCGGCCGGATCGCCGTCGCCCCACACGTGGGCCGGCAAGATGGCCTGGTGCCGCGGGTCAACCAAGTCCAAGACCGCCTGCCCGACCAGATGATTGCTGATGGCGAACACCTGGAGGTTGTACTTCTCCAAGAGCTGCCGCTTCTTGGCGCAGTAATCCGGTTCGTCGAGCGCCCGCTGCACCTCGAAATGGTCGCCCCAGCAAGCCAGTTCCAAGCCGTCGTAGCCGAACTCTTTGGCCTTGGCAGCCAGAGTCTCCAGCGGAAGGTCGGCCCATTGGCCGGTGAACAACGTGACCGGTCGCGCCATGCTCGGTTCTCCTCAAGATGGGGGACAAGCCGCGGTCCGAGCCAGACGCCCGGACCGCAACCAAATTGCCTATTCCACAGGCCGGCCGGGGCAGAACGGCCCAAAGGCCCACTCCGCCCGCTGCGGTCCGGCTATTGTGACACATTCTTGCGCCGGTGCAACGCCCCCCCGCCGCGGCCCCAACGCGGCCACAACTTAACCGGCTCCCCGGCAGGCGCACCCCCGCCGCCCATTCTCCGCCCCTTTCGGCTGGCCGCTCTCTCAGCCTGACCACTCGGCGTCCGGATGCCGGAGAATCTCCGGCACCACCTGCCGCTGCAATGCGGCGACGGCCTCTTTGGCGGCGGCCACACCCTCGGCCGTGCCATGCACCTCGATCGATAGCTCGAAGCTCCGGCTCTCGCCCGGGGCGAGCTGTGCCACCCGGCCCTTCTCCTTCTCGAACGACTTGCGATTGGGAAAGTTGATCCCCGGCTCCAGCCCGGTGACATAGCCATCGGCCGCCGCCTGGCGGTTCTTCCAAAGCGTAAAATAGGGGAGTTGCCCCTTGCTGAACCGCAGGCTCACCCCCTGATTGCCCCCCGCGTTGTGCAGAAGCACTTGGGTCTTGCTCGCCGCATCGGCTGCCAGATCGAAAAAGAACACCGCCTCCGGCGTGCCCGGGCTTTCCGGGCCGTACACGTCCCATTCGGAAACGTTGGTCACCGCCACCGCATCGCGGGGGGCCATGCGGGCCACCGGCAACACCACCCGCGCGCCCGGCTGGACCAGCGGCACCCCGAAATTGATGTGGTACAACAGCTCCAGATCGGCCGGCTCGGCCGAGGGGTTCGTGATCGCGTCCACCACCGTAACCACCGGCTGGCCAACGCGTGCCGAGATGGTCGAGGTCATGCGCAGCTTGTTGCCGAACAGCCGCGACTCGTCGACCACCCCGCAGACCGATAGCGTGCCCGAGTCGCTATCGATGTGCACTTCCACCTTTCGAGCGGGTTGGTTGGCGATCTTGCCATGCAGGGGATAGCGAAGCCGGCCTTGCGCATCGAACTCTGGGGCCCCGTTGCTTTCCAGGCCGCAGCGGACCAAAAGCTCGTCGAAGCCATCGAGCCAGCCAATGCCGCTGGGCTCCCACAGGCGCACGAAGGCCGGGTGGACCGGCCCGCGGACCGGCGATCGCCACCCCAAAAACACCTCGCCCGCGGTGATCCGCCAGATGCCCATGCCCCGCGTTGGAATAATCGCCGCCCGGAGCAGCCCGTTGGCCAGCTCGATCAAGTCCACCCCATCGCGCAGCCCGCCGCGGAGCGTTCGCTTCGAGATGCTCCAGCCCGGCGGCGTGCCGGGCACGTCGGCCGGCCCCAATGCCAGGCGGTCCGTATATACATCCTCATCCACATCCACCAGTGTCCACGTATGCTTGGGCATAACCACCTCCCGAGGGTTCACGCCGCCACCCCGGCGACTCGTGCCGCGCATCGGGGCCGCCATGGGCCGAAACAAGCTGCAATCCAGCCCGCGCACCGGGCGATCCGAAGCCGGCCGGCCGCGGTCAGCACTAATCTAGCCTCGCACCAACACGCGCCGAAAGGGGGCCCCCCGCGCCGCAACCTCTGGCCGGGAAATGAGCAGGGAACGGGCAGCGCGGGCGGCGGAGCTCCCAACAGCGAGCCGGCGGGTTCGCCCCGCCGCGCCGGCCGCTGCCTTTCTGGCGCGAAAACGAGCTACGTCCCCGTTTCGATGTGCGGTTTGAAGATCACCGCAGCCAGCGGGGGGAGCGTGATGCGGATCGAGGCCGGCCGCCCGTGGTGGCCTTCCTCATCGGCCATCACCCCCGGCCCGTTCCCCAGGTTGCTTCCCCCATAATACTTCGAGTCGCTGTTGAAGATCTCCTGGTACCAGCACCGCTTCGGCACGCCGAGGCGATGGCCCAGCCGCGGGACCGGCGTGAAATTGCAGGCAATCACCAGAAAGTCGTCGGGATCCTTGGCCTTGCGGATGTAGCTCAGGGTGCTTTCTTCCCAGTGGTGGCAATCGATCCATTCGAACCCCCGGCCGTCGAAATCCAGCTCGTGCAGCGCCTTTTCGCGGGCCATGAGGGCGTTGAGGTCGGCCACGCACTTCTGCACCCCCTGATGGGTCTCCCATTGCAGCAGCTCCCACTGGAGGCTGCGATCGTAGTCCCATTCGTTCCACTGGCCGAACTCGCTCCCCATGAACAATAGCTTCTTGCCGGGGTGGGTCCACATGTACGTGTACAGCAGGCGGAGGTTGGCGAACTTCTGCCACAGGTCGCCCGGCATCTGCCCCAAGAGCGAGCCTTTGCCGTGCACCACCTCGTCATGCGACAGCGGCAGCACGAAGTTCTCGTGGAAGGCGTAGATCAGGCTGAAGGTCAGCTCGTTGTGGTGATACTTGCGGTGGATGGGGTCGTGGCGCATGTAGCTGCGCGTGTCGTTCATCCACCCCATGTTCCATTTCATGCTGAAGCCCAAGCCGCCCGCATAGGTGGGGCGCGAGACGGCCGGCCAGGCGGTCGATTCCTCGGCAATGGTCAACACGCCGGGGAATTGCAGGTGGACCTGCTCGTTGAACTCCTTGAGGAAAGCGATGGCCTGGAGGTTTTCCCGCCCCCCGTACTCGTTGGGAATCCACTCGCCCGGCTTGCGGCTGTAATCGAGGTACAGCATCGAGGCTACGGCATCGACCCGCAGGCCGTCGACATGGTACTTGTCCAGCCAGAACAAGGCGTTGGCCACCAGGTAGTTGCGGACTTCGTGCCGGCCGTAGTTGAAGATCAGCGTCCCCCAGTCCCGGTGTTCGCCCTGCCGGGGATCGGCATGTTCGTACAGATGGGTGCCGTCGAAGCGGATCAGGCCGTGCCCGTCGCGGGGGAAGTGGGCCGGCACCCAGTCGATGATCACGCCGATGCCGTTCTGGTGGCACACATCGACGAAGTACATGAAGTCCTGGGGCGTACCGTAGCGGGCGGTGGCGGCATAGTAGCCCACCGTCTGGTAACCCCAACTGGCCGATAGCGGGTGCTCGCTGATGGGCCGCAGTTCCACGTGGGTGTCGCCCATCTCTTTGACGGATTCAACGATTTCGTGGGCCAGCTCGCGGTAGCTCATCCAGCGGTGGGGGTCGTCGTCGGGGCGCCGCCAACTCCCTAGGTGCACTTCGTAGATGGAGATGGGCCGCTCCAGCCAGTTGATCATCGGCCGGCGGCGCATCCATTCGTGGTCGTGCCAGTGGTAGCGGCCCAGGTCCACCACCTTGGAGGCGGTGCGGGGGGGCACTTCGGCCCCGAAGCCCACGGGGTCCGACTTCTCAAACGCCTCGTTGTGATACCGCACCAGGTACTTGTACAGCGTCCCTTCGGACAGCCCCGGCACGAACAGTTCCCAGAAGCCGCTAGGGATGTGTTTGCGCATCGGATGGCGCCGGCCATCCCAGTGGTTGAAATCGCCGATAACACTTACGCTGGTGGCGTTGGGGGCCCAGACGGCGAAGTTGACCCCTTCGCCCCCGTCCACCGTGCGGAGCTGCGCCCCCAGCTTCTCGTACAGGCGCCAGTGCCGGCCCTCGTTGAGCAGGTGCCGGTCGTAATCGGTCAGCAAAGGAGGAAACGCGTAGGGGTCGTACATGGTCACCTTCCTGCCCGATTCGTCGGCGATGCGGAGCATGTACCGCGGGTGCCCGTTGCCCTCCACCGCCGGGCAGATCGCCTCGTACACCCCGGCGGGATGGATTCGCCGCATGGGCCGGCAAATCTCCTCGTGGCCGGGATGCACGATCCAGGCCCGGCGCGACTGCGGCAGGAAGGCACGGACGGCCACCATCCGCCGCCCCCCTTCCT
>JBBIQF010000312.1:2006-7464 GCA_037442445.1 Planctomycetaceae bacterium | reverse complement strand
TTGTTCGTCGCTTTGGTGTTGGCCTATCTGAGTTGGTCCACACTCCGCGAGTTGCGATAGGGGCACTTAGGGCAGCCCGGCTACATGGGTGGCGGTGACCTCGGCCGGCTCGGCCTGCCCGCGCCCATCTTCGCTGGTCATTCCCCGGTCCCCTGGTCATCCCCCGCCGAGCCTGCCGAAGCGGAGCCGGCATGGACTATCGCAGCCGCCAGGCCCTCCATGGTGTAGGGATCGGCTTCGGCCGAGGGTGGATAGCCCAGCCGGCGGAGCGTCTCCGAGGTAACCGGGCTGATGCTCGCCAGCCGGGCGCGCCGCAGGTCTTCACCAAACAGCCGGACCAAAGCGCCGGCGATGGCGGAGCTGGTCACGGTAATCCACGTTACCCGCCCGTCGCGCAATGCCCGGGTCACTTCCGGGGCGGCCTCCGGCACATCGAGACTGCGGTAGGCCACGACCTGTTCGACCTGGGCGCCGGCTGCGGCCAATTGTTCGGCCAGCACCTCACGCCCCCGGCTTGCCCGGATCAAGAGGCACCGCTGCCCGGCCGCACTGGGCGCCAGGGCGGCGGCCAGCGACTCGGCGCGGAACTCGTCGGGCACCAGGTCGGCCCGCAAGTGGTAGCGGGCAAGCGCCTCGGCCGTGCCGGGCCCAATCGCCGCCAGCTTGATCCCCGCCAGCGACCGCACGTCACGCCCCCGCTCCACCAGGCGCTGCATGTAGTAGTTCACCCCGTTGGCGCTGGAGAAGACGATCCACGCATATTGGCCCAGGCGCTGGAGCGTGCGGTCCACCGGGCCCCAGTCCTCAGGCGGCGCGATCTCGATAGCCGGCTGATACAGCACCTCGGCCCCCAGGGCCAAGAGCCGCTGTGCCAGATCCTGGGCCTGATGGCGGGGCCGGGTCACCACGATGCGCTGGCCCAACAGAGGCAGTTCCGAAAACCACCATCGCTGGGGAGCGTGATCGACCACCTCGCCCACAATGATCACCGCTGGCGGACGAATGCCGTGGCGGGCAATCTCCTCGACCACGGTGCCCAGGGTGCATCGATACACCGCCTGGTCGGTCCAACTGCAACGGCGGACGATGGCAACCGGGGTGTCGGCCGGCTTGCCCCGCGCGATCATCGCCTGGCTCCACCGCGCTGCGGAGGTGACCCCCATGTAGAAGACCAGGGTACCGGGGAAGTCGGCCAAGGCGCCGTAGTCCAACGCCGGGCCGGATTTGGCGTGCCGTTCCTGACCGGTGACCAAAGCCACGGCCGAGGAGCAGCCGGCGTGGGTCAAGGGGATGCCGGTATAGGCGGCGGCGGCCGTGGCGGCCGTAACGCCGGGCACCAGCTCGAACGGGATGCCGGCCTCATGGAGCGCGGCGATTTCGTCGGTAACCCGTCCGAAGATGGATGGGTCTCCACCCTTTAGGCGTACCACGATCTGGCCGGCCCGTGCGGCCTCGACCATGCGGCGGCAGATTTCCTCCTGGGTCAGATTGGCTCCCGCGTGGTGGCCCAGGGCGATCCGCTGGGCGTCGGGGCGGGTGTGTTCTAGCACCGCGGGGTTGACCAGGTAGTCGTACAGCACGACGTCCGCCTGGCGGAGGCAGGCCACGGCGCGGAGGGTAATGAGGCCAGGGTCGCCCGGCCCGGCCCCCACCAAGTACACCTTGCAGCGGGCCGAAGGGGGCGGCGAATCGCAAAGACCGTTGTGTTGTGCCATCAAGCTGTTAGAATAATAGGCGCACCCTATTCTGCCCGGCAGGAACAACGCCCGCCCCGCCCGGCAGGACCCGTTTGGTTGCTCCAGGTCTCCCTAGCGCGATGGGTTCCAGCCATGGCATCGGAAGAAAACACCACCCCGCCCCCGCAGGAAGACGGCCGCTTCCCCCAGCCGCCCACCCCGGCGCAGCGCAAGCGTCTCCAAAAGTGCTACGAGCACGCCAACGTGCAGATGCGCCAGGAGAACTACGACTACGCCACGGAGCTGTTCACCCAGTGCGTGCTGGGCGATCCCGGCAACCTCTTGTACGTCCAAGGATTCCTGGGGAACCTCAAGCAGAAGTATAACAACAACAAGAAGGGGGACAAACTGGCCTTCATGAAGGCCCTCGGTGCCAAGGGCATGGTCAAGAAGGCCGCCCTCCAGAAGGACTGGGCCACGCTGTTCAAGAGCGGTCTGGAGGTGCTCAAGCTCAACCCCTGGGACGTGGGCACCTTGACCACCCTGGCTGCCGCCTGCGAGGAACTCGA
The DNA here is from genome assembly GCA_037442445.1 of Planctomycetaceae bacterium. GTDB lineage: Bacteria > Planctomycetota > Planctomycetia > Pirellulales > Thermoguttaceae > JANLFZ01. The sequence goes on along the minus strand of JBBIQF010000312.1, from coordinate 5,219 downwards.
GCTGCACGAGGCCCAGCTCGTCTATCTCCGCCTGGCGCTGGATGCGGACCCCAAGGACCCGAACATCAACCGCATCTGCGGCCGGGCGCTGGGCCGGCGCAAACTCTACGACCAAGCCATCGCCTGCTGGCACCGCGTGGAGCAGGCCATCCCCGGCGACGAGGAGGCAGCGCGGGCCATCGCCAGCCTGACGGTGGAAAAGGCCATCGAGCAGGGCAAGTACGAGGGCGAAGGGGCGACCACCCGGACCGGCAAGGCCGGCGAGGCCGGCGAGCTGACCCCCGAACAACGCCTGCTCCGCGAAATCCGCCGCCACCCCAACGACACCGCCAAATACGTCGAGCTGGCCGACCTCTACCTCCGCGAAGACCAGTTCGCCAAGGCCGAGGACATCCTCAAGCGGGCCGTCGAGATCTCCGAGGGGAACCCTGAGATCCGCGAACGCTGGGAAGACGCCCACCTCCGCTTGCTCCGCCAGAAGGTGGCCGAGGCCGAGCGGCGGTTCGAGGAGACCGGCCGGCCCGAAGACAAGCAGGCGGCCGAGCAGTCCAAGCGCGAGCTGTTTGAAAAAGAACTCGAGTTTTGCAAGAACCGGGTGGAGCGCTTCCCCAACAACCTTTCCTATAAGTTCGACTTGGCGGTCCGCTACCAATTGGTGGGCCGCTACAAAGAGGCGATCGCCGAATACCAGCAAGCCCAGGCCGACCCCAAACGCAAGGGCCTGTGCATGCTGGCCTTGGGGCAGTGCTTCCAGGCCATCAAGCAGTACTCGCTGGCCATGCGCCACTACGAACTGGCCGTGCAGGAAATCCCCGACCGCGATGCGGTCAACAAGAAAAAGGCCCTCTATCAGGCGGGCAAGCTGGCCCTAGGCTTGAAAGACCTGGATGCGGCCGACCGCTACTTCTCCACCCTGGCCGGCATGGATTTCAGCTACAAGGACGTCTCCACCATACTGGACAAGATCGCCCAGCTTCGGAAGAATCAAGAGCGGGTGGCCGAAGAAGAGCCCCTGGCCGAAGTGGGCGAGGCGCCGGTCGAGCCCCCCGAGGCCTGACCTGCCGCCGCCTGGGCGCAAGCCTCATGACCCCAAAGGAGTGAGCTTTCCCCCATGCCGAACACCAAGAGTGCTGCCAAACGCCTCCGCCAGAACATCAAGCGCCGGCTGCGCAACCGCTCCATCAAGCGCGCGGTGAAAACCCAGTGCCATAAGGTGGTTGCGGCCATCGCGCAGGGCAACGCGGAGCTTGCCCGCGCCGAGTTCCGCCTGGCTGCCAAGAAACTCGACCAGGCCGCCGCCAAAGGCGTCATCCACCGCAACGCGGCGGCCCGGCATAAGGCCCGGCTAGCCAGCAAGATGAAAGCCGCCGGCATCTCGCCCGCCGGACCCAAACCCGCCGAACCCGCCCCGCAGTAGTTCGCCCCGGGGCAGCATGCGCTTCAAGTGGCCGGCCACCCCCGTACTTGCTGGCCATCGAGCCGGTGAGCATGTACTCCAGCCGCGCTGTATTCAGGCGGCCAAGGACATCGACGAGGACCTCGCTCTGCGACCTCATTGCCGACCCAACTCGATTCGGCGGCGGAGATGGTCTTCAACCTCTTCCGGCCCGGCCTCTGGGTATTGCCGCCGGATCCCTTCGCGAGCGATGTCGCATGCCAGTTCGTACAGGTCCAGCGCCAGCTTCAATCGCTCCTCGCCGGTCATCGACCGGTAGCGCCGAATCTGGTAATCCAGGGCTTCCTCGGGAGTCATGGTTGTCGCCTCCTTCGAAACGGGGACGTGCCCCGTTTCCGGTGCCATCGCCAGGTGGCCGACAGCGTTATCGTACCAGCGCTTGAGGTTGTGCGGCAGGCCGAGGCGGGCCTCGGTGCACGTCGCACGATTGGCCAGCGCGCGGGGGCTCGAGCGCTGGGCGCGGGGAGTCAGAACTGGATTCTTTCGGCGTCGAAGACGGGGCCATCGACACAGGCCCGGCGGTAGTCCCAGCCACCCGCGGCATCCCGGACCTTCACCACACAACTGAAGCACACGCCCAGCCCGCAGGCCATGGGCGATTCGAGCGAGACCAGGCAGGCAACGCCCAGCGAGCGGGCCAGGTGTGCGGTGGCTTCGAGCATGGGCTCCGGGCCGCAGGCCACAATCCGGCACGGCGCCGCCGAGCGCTGGATGACCGCCGGAACCAGGTCGGTGACCAATCCTTTGTGCCCGGCCGAGCCGTCCTCGGTGGCTATGTGGAGTTCGACACCCAGGCGCGAGAAATCGCCGAGGTCGGGCAGATAATCCGCCGAACGTACCCCGAAGCATAGGGTGACCCTCTCGGCACACTGGCCGCGGCGGTCGCCCGGACCATACGTACGCTTCCCGAGCGCCTCGGCAGCCAAAGCACGAAACGGGGTATAGCCGATTCCGCCGGCCACCATCACCAAGTGGCCGCCCTGGCTTGGCGGAAACCCGTTGCCCAGCGGCCCCCAGGCCTCCAGGGTTGTGCCTGGGGGGGCGGCAGCCAACCGCCGAGTCATCTTGCCGAGGGCCAGATAGACGATATCGATGCCTGTGGCTACACCGCTGGAATCAAGGACAGTGTCGTACAAGGCCAGGGGCCGGCCCAGCAGCGGGTCGTCGGTGCCGGCCAGACGGAGCATCAAGAATTGACCGGGCCAGATGGCCTGGGCGATCGGCGGGGCCTCGAACCGCAAGCGATAGGTATCGCGGGCCAGGCGCACGTTCTCTGCCACGACGATGCGGAGGAAGCGGGCGCGGTCGGGGTAATGCGTCTTGGCAAGATGGTCGCACATAAGCAAAATCTGCCTAGGCCCCCTCGGCAGGTCCCCGCGCGAAGGGGCCGGAGGGTACTCAGGGCCACGCCAACGCGGCTTGCCGGTACACTCGGGCGCCGGCCGGCTAGTGGCGGGTGGCTTTACGCAAGGCGGCGACTTCCTGGGGTGTCAGCTTGCGCCACTGGCCGGGGCGGAGTTTTCCCAAACGGATCGGGCCCACCGACAGGCGAAGCAGCCGCATCACCTTGTGGCCCACGCGGGCGAAGATGCGGCGGATCTCGCGGTTCTTGCCCTCCCGCAGCGTGATCTCCAGGATGGTGCTGTGCGCAAGCCGCTTCTTGACGACGATCCGGCTGGCGCGGGCAACCCCCTCGGCCAGATGCACTCCGCGGAGCAAGCGGTCGATGACTTCTTGCGGAGGCGAGCCGGCCACCC
>JBBIQF010000312.1:0-1970 GCA_037442445.1 Planctomycetaceae bacterium | reverse complement strand
TACCGCGGGTGGGCCAGCCGGTTGGCCAATTCGCCGTCGTTGGTGAGCAAAATCAGCCCTTCGCTGTGCAAATCTAGCCGGCCCACGGGAAACAGCCGCTGGTTGTCGGCCGTGGGCACCAAATCGATCACTCGGGGCCGGCCTGCCGGGTCGCGATGGGTGCACACCACCCCTTCGGGCTTGTATACCGCGTAATACAGCCGGGCCGGTTGCCGGACGACCTGCCCGTCCACCCGAATCTCCTGCCGGTGCGGATCGACCCGCACGCCCAACTCGGTAACCACGCGGCGGTCGACTTCGACCCGGCCGGTGCGAATAAGTTCTTCGCACTGGCGCCGGCTGCCGATGCCAGCGGCGGCCAACACTTTTTGAAGTCGCTCGCCCGAGGGGGCGCCAGCGGCGTCCGGCGATTGGCCGGCCGAGGCAGGGCCGCGAGATGGATGCGTTCGGCGGCGGACCATAAGGGCACACACGGAGTGCAGGCCAGCACAGGATCTGGCCATTGGGCTTGATGTGAATTGTGCCCGGTCGCTGGCCGGCTGCAAAGGGTGTCGCTTAAGGCCGGTAAGTTTGCCCCGCGGCGGTGCCGTGCCGCGGCCCAACTACCGCCCGAACAACGGCAGGGTGCGGCGGGCACGCTCTGGTTCTGGAGCCGGTTTTTGGAACTCGCGCGGCCGGGCACCAACCACCTCGGGAGCGACATCCGGCTCGGGATACGGATCGAACCGCTCGGCACGCCTTTGCTGGTACGCTGCCGGTCCCGGGTGGAACCAATTGGGCCTCCCCATCCCGGCGCAACCACCCGCCATCATGACAAGGACGCCCATCCATCCCAAACGCTGCCAAGGGCTTGCCATGAAAACCTCCTTGCCATTCGGGCCGGGGGGACGCGGCGGAGCACGTCCCTCCGGGGACGTGGTGCCGCCGCTGCTACCGTCGCGCACCAACTGGCGGCCGATTATAGTCGGCCGGGAATGTGGGAACAAAGGGTTTCGCCGCTCGAATGAACTCCGGTTCTTCCCCGGTTTTCCTAAGGTCCCGTTTTTTCGCAAGGGCGAGCCGACCAATACCTTATGAGCTGGCAGTTTGCACGTAGGTCTTGGAGCTACCCCGGAATGAGGGTTTCGCCGGGCCTCGCCACCGACGGACGCTCCTCCGCCGCCGACATCCCCAATAGTGCACATCGTTCGGCGGCGCGAACGCACTAAGTCTTTTGCCTGAAAGGTGTTGTCGTTCGTAATCCACAAACCTTGCCGACTGTGGAAGGCCCATCGATAGGGCAGCGGGTTACGGCAAGAACGCATCCAACAGGATTGCCGGGGTGGACGATGCCGATGAGATTGCCACTCGGCCACAACTGGCCGGCAGGACCAGGGAATCTCCCCGCCTAAGTGGGGTACCAGCGGGGTCGCCTTCCACTCCCAGTACCCCCTCCAAAACGGTGATAACGTGACACCTTTGATCGCCACCCACACTAGCGCATCCCACGCGCAGACGGTCCAAGATGAACTGCTGGGTTTCGACGAGTCGCTCCGTATGGCCCTCCAAAGGCCGCGGCTGCTGCGGCAACACGGGCCCTTGAGGCACCCGCATGGCCTGCATGGCCTGGGCGATGTGTAGCTCGCGGGGCTTTCCGTCGGGGCCTATCCGGCCCCAATCGTGCAGCCGGAAGGTTACGTCGCTGGGCGTCTGAATCTCGGCCACCAACAATCCCTCGCCCAAAGCGTGGATCGTGCCAGCGCTTAATAGGAAGCAATCGCCCACGGCAGGCTCGACCCAGTGCAGGGCTTCTTCCGCTCGGCCGCCGTGCAAGGCCCGAAGCAAAGCCTCGGGCTCCAACGGCTGGGACAACCCGGCGTACAGCCGGCTGCCCGGGTAGGTGTGGACCACGACCCAGGCCTCGGTCTTGCCTGGGTCTGCGAGGTTCATGCGCCGGGCCGTTTCGTCGTCGGGATGGACCTGTACCGACA
>JBBIQF010000311.1:0-7475 GCA_037442445.1 Planctomycetaceae bacterium | reverse complement strand
CGTTCGAGGGGGAGGTGCGGAGCGCCACAAAGCGCCTGCTCGCGCTCGCGGAGCGGGCCCGGGTGCTGGTGGTCAACACCGAGGTGGTACCGCGGGCCGAGTGGCCCCGTTCGATCCATGACCTGGCAGACCCCAAATGGCGGGGCAAGGCGGCCTTGGCCAAGCCGCTGGCCGGGACCACGGCTACCCATGCCGCGTGCCTATTTGCGGCGTGGGGTCCTGAGCGGGCCCAAGCGTTCTTTCGCCAGCTCAAGGACAACGCGGTGCAGATCGTATCGGGCAACAAGCAGGTGGCCATCTCGGTGGGGCTGGGGCAGGCGGCCTTTGGTTTGACCGATACGGACGACGTCTTGGGCGAGATCGAGGCGGGCCGGCCCGTGGCCATGGTGTATCCCGATCAAGGGCCGCAGGGCATGGGAACGCTGGTCATCCCCAATACCCTGGCGATCCTCAAGGGCTGCCCGCATCCGGACAGCGCCCGCCGGCTGGTCGACTACTTGCTCCGTCCCGAGGTCGAGGCGATACTATCGGCCGGCCCCAGCGCCCAGATCCCCTTGCATCCCAGCCTGCGACCGCCCGAGCGGCTGGGTTTGCCCGCCGATTTCAAGGCCATGGAGGTGGATTTCGCTGCGGCGGCCGAACACTGGGACGCGGCAGCCAGATTCCTCCGCGAGGAGTTTGCTACCGGGCAGTAGGCCGGGCAGGGCCTGGCGGGCGGTGCGGGTTTTCGGCGCCGCTTGTGGGGAACACAAGGCAGGAAAGCGGCGGGCGCGGGATCCATGGGTCAGCGACCGAAGAAAGAAAACAGATTGCCTCGCATGGGCTCGACGGTGGACCAAGACGAGGACCGTCTTTGGCAATATGTGCCCGAGGAACTTCAGCGGGTCGCTGACCCCCAGACGGCGATCCCGGCCATCGCCAAAGACGGCCGCCTGATGCGGCTGGTCACGGGGGCGGCTCGATCGATTCCGACCACCCACAAGTTGTTCCTCCGCGACGCGAGGGGGTTGGGCGACTTGAAACCCAGTTCCGTGCATCTCGTCTTGACATCCCCGCCCTACTGGACGTTGAAGGAATACCGCCAGTGCGAGGGGCAGCTTGGGCGGGTCTCGGACTATGAGGTCTTTCTGGCCGAACTGGATCGGGTGTGGGTTCACTGCTTCCACGCCCTGGTTCCGGGCGGGCGCCTTGTCTGCGTGGTAGGCGATGTTTGCCTTTCTCGGCGGAAGAACGACGGGCGGCACACCGTGGTACCGCTTCACGCGTCGATCCAGGAGCACTGCCGCCGCATCGGCTTCGACAATCTCGCCCCGATCATCTGGTACAAGATCGCCAACGCCGCTTACGAAGTGCAGGATGGCGCCGGCGGCTTTCTCGGCAAGCCGTATGAGCCCAACGCGGTGATCAAGAACGACATCGAATTTATTCTCATGCAGCGAAAGCCGGGCGGCTACCGGAAGCCCTCACTGGCCAAGCGGCTCCTGAGCGTGATTTCGACCGACGACTACCAGCGGTGGTTCCGGCAGGTCTGGACCGGACTTACGGGCGCCTCGACCCGCGAACATCCTGCGCCGTTTCCCATCGAGTTGGCCGAGCGGATTGTTCGCATGTTCAGCTTCGTGGGAGACACCGTGCTTGACCCCTTCATGGGGACAGGAACCACCAACGTGGCTGCCGCCCGCTGGGGCCGCCACAGCATTGGCTGCGAGGTGGACCCGTGCTACTTCGCATTGGCGGAACGGCGTATTCGGGAGGAAGCCGGCGGACTTTTTTCCACCGTGGAGATCGAGGTCCATAAGGAGTCCAAGGAACGGGATGGCCACTAGCGGCAGCCAACTTCACAACGCGCTTCGCAAAGCCGTGCGGCACTTCTGGCGAACAAGAAGGCGCCAGGCGGAAGCGCAGGGAGCGAGGTCCGGGGAGCGGGATCGTGGAGCCCGGGCTGCGGTTACTGGCGGGGCGCACCTCGACGGTTTTGCCCGACTTATCGGAGATCTCGTCGTCAGCGCAGGTATCGACCGTGCGGCCGTTCACCGGCGCAGACGGGTCGAGCTGCCGGGCTACTATCGCGCCGAGAAGAAATGGGACTTGGTCGTTGTGGTCGATGGCCGGCTTTTGGCGACGGTAGAGTTCAAGGCGCAGGTAGGGCCCTCGTTCGGCAACAACTATAACAATCGCACCGAGGAAGCGCTCGGCAATGCAACGGACTTTTGGAGCGCCTACCGGGAAGGCGCCTTCCGGGAATCGCCCCGGCCATGGCTAGGATACCTGATGCTCTTGGAAGACGCCCCAGCTTCCACTCGCCCCGTCTCGGTAGTGGAACCGCACTTTCGCGTGTTCGACGAGTTCCGCAACGCATCGTATGCGCAGCGATACGAGATTCTCCTTCTCAAGATGGTACGCGAGCGGCTGTATGATGCCGCATGCCTGATCATGTCGCCCAGCGATGCGGGAAGAAACGGGGCATTCTCGGAACCATGTCCAGAGTTGGCTTTTGCGAACTTTGCGGAAAGCCTCGTCGCCCGCGCTGTGGCATACGCAAGGCTGCGCGAATAATGCCGTTTTTCGGTCGTCGCCGGGCCGGTGCCCTGCCGGGCTACTTGCTCCGCGCGCGGGGCGCGGCGATACTGTGGGCCGGGGCATTGACCCGGAAGGCACCGAGGGGAATCGAGCCGTGGAGGTTTTCGCGATGCGTGGCATGGGTGGTCTGGCATTCTTGATGGCGGTGGTATTCGGCGCGATGGATATGGTGGGGCGGCCGAGTCTGGCCGACGACTCGGCCGCGGTCAAGAAAGTCTTTGCCGATCCGCCCCGCCAATTCGCTTCCGCACCCCTTTGGGTGTGGAACGACATGCTCACCGAGGCGCAGGTGCGGGGGACGCTCCGCGACCTGGCCGGCCAGAGGGTCAAGCAGGCCTTCGTGCATCCCCGGCCGGGGCTGATGACGCCTTACCTGTCGGACGAATGGTTCCGGCTGTGGAAGGCGGCGCTGGACGAGGCGGAAAAGCTCGACATGAACGTGTGGATTTATGACGAGAACTCGTATCCTTCGGGTTTTGCCGGCGGGTGGGTGCCGGAGCTGATGCCCGAGTCGCGGGGCCGGGGGCTGGTCTTCCGCACGGTGGCCAAGCCGGGCAAGCCGGGGCCGGACGTGCTGGGCGTGTATCGCCTGACCGAAAAAGGGGCGGAGGATGTCACCCGGCAGGCCCGCGACGGGACCCTTGCCGAAGGGCAATACCTGGTGGCGTCGGTGGTGCGGGCGGGCAATTCGCCCTGGCATGGGGGGCGGTGCTACGTGGATCTGCTCTACCCGGGGGTGACGGAGAAGTTCCTTGAAGTGACGCTGGAACCGTATCGCAAGCATGTGGGGGAACACTTCGGCAAGCGGGTGCCGGGGTCGTTTACCGACGAGCCGAATATCCGGCCAGCGGGCGGCTTGCCCTGGACCGACGACTTGCCCCAGGTCTTCCAGAAACGCTGGGGGTATAGCCTTTTGGATGCCCTGCCCAGCCTGCACCGGCCGGTGGGGCCGTGGCGGCAGGTGCGGCACGACTACTACGCGGTGCTGTTGCAACTGTTCATCGAGCGGTGGGCCCGGCCGTACTACGACTGGTGCCAGCAGCACGGACTGGCGTTTACCGGGCATTATTGGGACCACGAATGGCCCAATTGCGGCGGCGTGCCCGACAACATGGCCCTGTCGGCCTGGCAACACATCCCGGGCATCGACTGCCTGATGAACCAGTACCGCGAGGACACGCACGCCCAGTTCGGCAATGTGCGGATGGTCAAGGAGGTGGCCAGCCTGGCCAACCAACTCGGCCGCAAGCGCGTGCTGTGCGAGGTGTACGGGGCGGGGGGCTGGGACTTGCGTTTCGAGGACATGAAACGCATCAGCGACTGGCTGGAGGTGCTGGGCGTCAATCTGCTGGATGAGCACCTCTCGTACGTAACCATCCGCGGCGCCCGCAAAGCCGATCACCCCCAATCATTCTCTTACCACGAGCCGTGGTGGGATGCGTACCATGTGCTGGCAGGGTATTTCAGCCGCGTAAGCGCAGCGCTTTCGCACGGGCAGCAGGTCAACCGCATCGTGGTCCTCGAACCGACCACCACGGCGTGGATGTACCAGGGGGCATCGGAACCTAAGGACCGGCTGGCCCAGATTGGCAAGGGTTTTTTTGATTTTCTGATGGACCTCCAGCGGGCGCAGGTCGAGTACGACCTGGGGTGCGAGGACGTGATCGCCCGCTTCGGCACTACGCGGCAGTTATGGAGCCCGGGAGAAGCGAGCAAGCCGGGACCGGCGGACCTGGTGATCGGCAACCGGCGGTATGACCTCTTGATCCTGCCGCCGGGGACCGAGTCGCTGGATGCGGCCACGGTCCGCTGGATGGAGCCGTATGTGTGGCATGGCGGCCGGGTGCTGTGTTGCGGGCCGGTGCCGGGCATGGTCGATGGCCGGCCCTCGGATCGCATTCAGAAGCTCGCCCGCAGTGCGGGTTGGAAACCGTGCAGCCCGGCCGAGGCAGCCCGCCTGGCCGCCGAACTCTCGGCCAGCTTCGGCATGAAGTTCGTCCGGGCCGAGGGCGACCGCGGCATCCTCTTCCACCATCGCCGCCAGCTCCGCGACGGCGAATTGGTGTTTCTGGTCAACACCAGCATCGAGCATCCGTCGCGCGGCCAGATCGAGGCGGCCGCCAAAGGCGTCGAACTCTGGTGCTGCCACACCGGCAAGGTGCTGCCCTATGCGTTCCAGCGCGAAGGGGACAAGGTCCGCGCACCGTTCGACCTGCCGCCGTGCGGCAGTCTGATGCTGTTCTTCAGCCACCAGGCCGCCCTGCCGCCGGCTCCCGCGGCACACGCCAAGGAGGAGACCATCGCCCCCACGGGCCCTGTACAGGTCCGGCGCATCGAGCCGAACGTCTTGACGCTGGATTATCTGGACGTATCGGCCGGCGGCGAAAGCCACCAGGGGCTCCATTTCTACCACGCCAACCAGTTCGCCTTCCAGAAAAACGGGCTGGAGCGCAATCCGTGGGATAGCGCGGTGCAATTCAAGGACGAGATCATTCGCAAGACGTTCCCGGCCACGAGCGGCTTCGAGGCGACCTACCGGTTCACCATCGAGAACCAGGTGCCCCAGCCGCTCTGGATCGTCATCGAGCGGCCCGACCTGTACAGCATCACCTGCAACGGGCAGCCTCTATCGCCGAGCGGCCAGTGGTGGCTGGATCGGTCGTTTGGCCGGCTGGATATCGGCCGGCTGGCCCGCGTGGGCGAGAACACGGTTACCCTGCGGGCCCGGCCGTTTACCATCTATCACGAGATCGAGCCGGCCTACGTGTTGGGCGATTTTTCGCTGCGTGCCACCGACAAGGGATTCGTGGTGGCCCCGCCTGTGCCCTTGAGCCTGGCCGAAGCGGGCTGGAACCAGCAAGGCCACCCGTTCTATGCCGCGGGGGTGGCGTACGCCCAGACGTTTGCCGTACCCTCGCCGGCCGGCAGGTACGTGGTGGCCGTACCCCGCTGGTACGGCAGCGTGGCCAAGGTGATGGTCAACGGCAAGCTGGCCGGCCACATCGGCTGGCAGCCGTGGGAGTGCGATGTGACCGAGGCCATCCGCCCGGGAAACAACACCATCGAAGTCATCGTGGTGGGGACGCTCAAGAACACGCTAGGCCCGCACCACGCGGGCCCGGTGTTGGGAAGCGCCTGGCCGGGGATGTTCCATCAGGGGCCGCGCAACGGCCCGCCGCCGGGAAAAGCGTACCACACCATAAGCTACGGGCTGTTCGCACCCTTCCAGCTCAAACACGTCCAATAGCCCCGTAGCCGCCGTAAAGCCCGCGGGCTCCAGCAAGCCGGGTGCTGCTACCCGCGCCGGTATCGTCAAGCGGTTTGCGCCGAGGAAGAGGCCGCCTCCTCCGGCCGGGCTACGCAGGGCGCAAGACCTGCCCGCGCCAGCACCCACACCATGGGGCACCAGTTGGTAAACGCCGATTGCAGCAGATTCAGGCCCACAAAGGCCGTCAGCAACAGCCAGTACGGGCTCACGGCCACCGCCAGAGCCACGCTTGTCAACACCACAATGCCCGCCACAAGCCGCAAACCACGTTCGATCGTCATAAGCCGGTCTCCTCAGAAAGGTTCTGTCCTACGGAAACGCGCGTTAAATAAACCGTTGCCGGCCAGGCGGCGAGGGCCACATGGGCACGCTTGCGCTCGGCCTGCGGGGCCACTGCTTGGCCGGTCACTTGGGGGTGGCCGACGGCGCCAGGGGGTCGGCTTCTGCCGCGGTACCACTGGAGGCCCCATCGGACGGCGATACCTCGGCCGTGCCGGACGCAGGAGAAGAATCGCCACGGACCGCGTCGGTAGATGCCGGTCCCGCAGCACACCACGATCCCTGGCAACCCCCGCTCATGCAGGTCGGAACCCCAAGCCAAGGGAGTACCCACCGGCTCAAAACGATCCAACCGAACACCAAACCGAGGACCAATAGCAGGTCTTTCATCGCGAATACCTCACAGGTTTCGTTCCCACGTCCTGGCGGGCACCCCACGCTGGGGTGCTTGGCAATGCCCGGCCACGGCGGAACGTGGCCCTCCCGACTGGCAACCCACACGGGGGCGATTGCCGGCTATGGGGTACTGATGCGTGCGGAGCCAGCGAGGTTACAAGCGGAAGGCGGAAGGCGGAGGGCAGAGGGCGGAAGGCGGGAAGTGCGCGGCGGGCCAACCGGCAGGCAAGCGGGGAGGCACGGAATGCGCATCCATTGCGTGGCACAAATGGCCGGGCCCGTGCCCCTTACCGCGACACTGGCCCCAGGGGCTCGGCGTCGAAGCCTTCGTGTCGCAACCGCTCGACAAAGCACGCTGGCCCGTGCGTGCAATACACCTTGCGGGGCCGGACCCGCCGCACCGCTTCGACCAGGTCATCGTAGTCGGCATGGTCCGACAGTGGCACGGCAAAATCGGTCCCCAGCCGCCTGCGGACCCTTGGGTCCACGGCCCAGCCGGTCACGGCAATACGGACCTGCCCGCCGCCCAATTGCCGGCCGACTCGGGGCGGTACCACCCACACGGCGCCCGGAGCCGGCAGGCCGGCCGAGCATCCCCCGCAGCCTACCGCCACCCCGAACGCCTCGTACACTTGGGTGATCTGGTAGGCAGCAGGGTGTTGGAGGACGGCAAAGCCGGCGTCGGCCAGGATTCGCGTCACTTCCTGGGCTTTGCCCAAGGCATAGGCCTCGAGCACGGGCACCTGGCCGCGCTTGAGGATCCGCGCGGCGAGATGGCAGAGCTGTTCGATGGCCTCGGCCCGCGGCGGAAGCCGGTAGGCCGGATCGCCATAGGTGCTCTCGATGACCAGGATTTCGGCGTGGGGCAGTTCGGCGGGGGCGGCGGTGGCCGAGGGGCCCAATTTGAAGTCGCCGGTGTACAACAGCGAGCATTGGCCGTCTTCGGCCAGCA
>JBBIQF010000310.1:0-7505 GCA_037442445.1 Planctomycetaceae bacterium | reverse complement strand
GCGCAGGGGCCTTCGATCCAGCCCTCGATCAGGCGCTGGCCACCGATACGCTGGCGGAACAGCGCCGCCGCCTGCACGCGGTCGAACATCCGGCCGCCACCGAGCGGGTCGGGCACCTTCAGCCGAGCCAACACCCGCTTGTCGGCCAACAGCGCGTTGACCTCGTCGATCGCGGGCGGCTGATTGGCGAAGTAGTGCACCGCGCCGCCGCAGTCGGCCGTCTCCCGCGCCGGGTCCGAGATGCACGATACGTAGTCGAAATCGAACCGCTCGGCGGTCAAGAGCTGCGCCTCGACCAGCACGCGATAATCGCTGGCGTACCGGCCATAGGGCACGCCGGCCTGGTCGGCCGCGAACATCATCGTGATGGGCATCAGGGGGAGGCAATCGGTGGCCTTCCCGTCGAACATCGCCAGGATTCGCTCATAGCCGTTCATGGCGGAAATATACCCGGCAGGCCCCCGCGGCGACAAGCAGCCTGAAGTTCGGGCCGCCCGCGCACACGGGCGGTTGGGGAGCCGCGCGGGGTGGAGGCCGGCTGGCCTTGGCCGGCCGCACATTCACGGCTTGTCCTCCGGCCGGAGCCGGCGGCGGAGTTGGTCCAGCACATCGGTGGCCAGGTAACTCCGCCAGCTTTGCCCGCCGCGCACTGCCAGGCGCAAGTGCTGGTCACCTTCGGGGCCATGGAGCACGACCTCCACCTGTGCCGGGCGCTCTTGGCCGGGGGGCATGCCCGGCCCCACCACCACGGCCCACCCCGCACCGCTGGCCTTGGCAGCCGCTGCCCCGAGGAGTTCCAAACGCCGGCCGGCCGCTGCTGCCATCCACGCGTCATCGCCAAGCCCCAGCAAACGGCGGAGCGATTCTTCGTCGCTGGCCGCCGTAGCCCCGGCCACACGATCGCGGGCTTTTTTGGACTCGAGCAGCCCCGCTGCCAGCCGGCCGCCACTGGCCAGTTCCACGACCGCAAGCCTCGTTCCCCGGCGCTCCAGGAGACTCAAGACGTGATCTTCGAGCGTAACCGCCAAATCGTCGGCATACCACGCGTCGCGCAGTTCCGGGATGGCAAGGATCTGCAACTTGAGCCTTTCGAGACGCTTTCGGGCGTCCGGGCCGTCCTCCGGCACGCTGAACGTGAAATCCACGCGCTGCCCCTCGAACTGCGACGAGGTCATCACGCCGGGCAGCAATGCCTGGTCCTGTTTGATGGCGTGGTCGATCTGCGACTGGCCCAGCCCCACAAAGCGGAGCGTCAAGGCCGCCCCATGCGTGCGTGTGCCGAAGCGCCGGCCCAGATAATCCACCAACTCGTCGCGCACCATGGGCTGAAGTTCTCGCGGCGGGCCCGGTAGCGCCACGATCACTTTTTCCGGCATCTCGAATATCAACCCCACCGCTGTGCCGTTGGGGTTCTTCAACCACCCGCCGCGTTCCGGCACGCGGACCTGCCGGCGGAGGTTGGGCCGAAGCTGGTCGGCCGGCGTTTGGAACCGGCGGGCCAACTCGGCAAGCGCCCCGGCATCCTCGCGCACCGCAATGCCCGTGAACTGCACAAGCGCCTCGCGCGTTACATCATTGTCCGTGGGCCCCAAACCCCCCGTTACGATGACCAGCGAAGCCCGCGCGACCGCAAACCGCAAGGCATCCACGATATCGGCCACACGGTCGTCCACTGTCAGCGAACCGGCACAGTGCAGGCCCAACGGCCGGAGGGTTCGGGTAAGGAAATGCGTGTGGCTGTCGGCATAGGCGCCTTCGAGAATCTCGCTGCCGGTAACCACGATGAAATAGTCCACCACCGCCGGAGTGCCGCCGGGTTTTTGCGCCTCTGCTGCGCGAGCCAAGCCGGCGGCCCCAGGGCTTGCCAGGCCCGCCAGCACGCCCATGGCTGCCAGGAGCAGGCCGAAGTGGGCCTGCGGTACACACATCGCTTTTCGCATGGCGACAGTCCCCTGGTAGTGCGCTGCGTGCGGGTGGCCGAGCCCAGGTAGGCTGCGTGCTCCGCGCGCACAGGCCCTTGGGGCCCACGGGGGCCAGCACGGCCAGCTTCACTACCGATTGTTTGCACGCACGCCCCTTGGGGCCACCCGGAAGCCAGCACGGCCGGGCACCGGCATTTTCTGGTTCCAAAGGCCCGCGTCAAGCCGGGCGTTCGCTGGGGTCGGTGCACAGCTCGGCAAATCGGCGGAGCACGTCGCTGCCCACGGCTTCCAGGCGGGGGAGCATGGCAGGCGTCTGCTGCCGGATGTGCTGCGGGTCGATGTACGGCAGGCTTGCCAGCTCGGCATCGTTTTCGGGATGGGCCAGCCAGGTGTCGATCAGTCCGGCCGTCATCTCGATGTGGAACTGAAGCCCATAGGCCCGCTGGCCGATGCGAAACGCCTGATGCCGGCACAGGGGGCTGGTGGCCAGCAGGACCGCCCCGGGGGGCAGGTCGAAGGTATCGCCGTGCCATTGAAACACGATGGGCCGCGGCGGGCACCCGGCAAAAAGCGGATCCTCGGCCGCCGCTGGCGTCAGCTCCACCTCGTACCATCCGATCTCCTTGACCGGATTGGGGTACACCCGCGCACCGAACGCCTTGGCGAGCAACTGGCTGCCCAAGCATATTCCCAGCATGGGGATCGAGCGCTGGACCGCCTGGCGAATCCAAACGACCTCGGCGGCCAGAAAGGGGTAGCGGTCGGCCTCGTCGACATTCATCGGGCCGCCGAGCACGATCAGGCCCGAGGCTTCTTCCAGGTCCAGCCGGTCGGGCAGCCCCGCAAACAGCTCGATGTATCGCCAGGCGAGCCCGGCTTGGCGGAGCACGGTCTCCAGCGAGCCGAGGGTCTCGCGGGGCACGTGCTGGAAGACAAGGACGGGTTTCATCCGCAACCCCCAGGCAGGGCGCCATACGAGGCAAGCCAACGACCCGCGCGGGCACGCCCGCGGAGCGCACGGGTTAGGCAACCGCGGCCGCTATCGGCGGCTTACCAGGCGAAGTGCGCGAAGGCCTTGTTGGCCTCGGCCATGCGGTGCACGTTTTCGCGCTTGGTGTAGGCCGCCCCTTCGCGGTTGTACGCGGCCATGAGTTCGGCGGCCAGCTTCTCCTCCATGGGCCGGCCCTTCTTCTCCCGGCAGGCCGTCAGAATCCAGCGGATGGCCAGCGATTGCTGCCGGTTGCGGTTGACCTGCATCGGCACTTGATAGCTGGCCCCGCCCACACGCCGCGACCGCACCTCGATATTAGGCTTGACGTTCTCCACGGCCGTGGTGAACACCTCCAGCGGATCCTTGTCCGGCATCTTCTCCTTGATGATGTCCAGCGCGGCATAGAAGATCCGCTGCGAGACGCTCTTCTTGCCGTCCCACATCATCGAATTGATGAACTTGCTGGCCAACAGCGACCCGTACTTCGGGTCGGGCGCAAGTTTCTCTTTGCTGGCGGTGATCTTCCCCATCTTTCCTATCCTGCGTGTTCCCTATGCTGGATGTCGAGTAGCGCTAGGGCAAGGACCGTACCCTAACTTTCGGCGTTCACTTGCCGGCCGGTTTCTTGACGCCCTTCTTGGCGCCATACCGGCTCCGCGACTGTTGCCGGCCTTCGACCCCCAGGGCATCCAATGCCCCGCGGATAACCTGGTAGCGGACACCGGGCAGGTCGCGGATTCGGCCACCACGCACCAGCACGATCGAGTGCTCCTGCAAGTTGTGCCCCTCGCCCGGGATATAGACCGTCACCTCTTTACCGTTGCTCAGCCGCACCCGGGCAATCTTGCGCAATGCCGAATTGGGCTTCTTGGGCGTCATGGTCTTGACCTGAAGACATACCCCCCGTTTTTGGGGGCAACCCTCGAGCACCGGCGCCTTGGTGGCCCTGCGCTGCACGCGGCGCTTTTTGCGAACCAGTTGGTTGAAGGTCGGCATTCGCGAAGTCCAATCCGGCAAGCAGGTTACAAACAATCGCCCCGATTTCCCGGGCGTCGATGCCTTAAGAATACCCAATCGGGAGGATACGTCAAGCCGCACGGCTGGACGGTCGATCCGCAGCGGAGCGGCACATCGCGCCGCTATCCCACCGACCGCATCACCGGCCCGCGGGCCCCACCTCGATCACCTTGCCCGTGCGCCGGAACGCCAAACCTGCCGGCGAAAGGACCGCCTCGAGCAATTCGTCCAGAGTGGCCTCTTGGACCTCCAGTGCGATGCTGCGGTCCAGCGACAGCCCGGCGGCTTGAATCGCCTGGTGGTCGATCCGCAGTTCGAGCCCCAGTTTGTCGGCAATCTGTTGAAGCAGCACGCCCACAGGCCCCTGGGTAGGTTTCTGGGTGAAACGGACCTCGGCAGGCCGGCGGCCCTTGCTCGCTGCTATCTTACCCCGGCCCGGGGCTGGCAGGTCCAAAGGCCCGCCCGGGGATTTTTGCGCCGCTTGGCGGGCCTCGGCCAGGAGTTTTTCGGGCAGAGGGGCCAATGTAATCGTCTGCCCGTCGGGCGAGATGGCGAACGTCAGATCGAACTGGATCAGCAAGAGCGTCAGGCGCTCGACAAGCGACAACGGCGGCAACTCGGCCCCCGCCCACAGGTCGTGGGGGATGCGATCCAACCCATCGGCCCGAAACCCCGACTGGGCGATCAGTTGGGCCACCAGTTCGCGGGGTTCAGACAAATCGTCCCACCGAAGGCGTTGGGCCCGCAGCCACCGCTCCTGGGCGGCCGGGGGCAACGCGCGGACCTCGTCCCAGCGCGACCGGGCAACACCGCGGAGGACCGCCGCCGCATGGGGCGGCCCCAGATACACCACAGGTCCCAAGGCGGTAACGCCCAAGCTATGGGCGTCGGCCACGTGGCGGAGCACTTGGCCTAGCGACATCTCCTCGGTCCGCACGTCCACGGGCCGATCCGGATCCACACGCCGATCCACCACCACCGCCACACCGTGCGAAGCGCACAGGGCCGTAACCGCCCGGCGCAATGGATCGCCCGACCAATACACGGCCACCGGGGAGCGGAGCCGCTCGGCCAGGGTCGCGGCGGTCGAAGCCAACTCGGCCGCTGGCGCCCCCATGCTCGCAAGCGTCGCAACACATACTAGCCCCGCGGCGCAAAGAACCATCTGCCAGGTTCGCTGCCGGACGGCGATTGAGGGGGGGAAAGGCATAGCCCCGCTGTGCTCCGAAGCAATCGGCTTTGGGATCGGCTTCCGGCCACCCCGCCAGCCCCTTGGCGCCATAGTCCGGCCGGGGCCAAGGGCCGTCGGCGGCCAAAGCGTGTTTCGCTCGGTCTAGGGGCGGTTATCCCATGGCGGCCAACTGGCGGGTAGCGGCCACGTCGCGGTGCATTTGCACCAGCAATTCGTCGACCGACTCGTACCGCCGGACATCGCGCAGCCGATCCAGAAAATCCACCTCCAAGTCGCGGTCATACAGCCAGCCGTCGAAGTCCAGCACGTGGACCTCGACTTTGGGCTGGCCATCGTCGAACGTGGGATTGGGCCCGAGGCTGATGGCGGCCGGCAGCAGGCGATCGCCGATGGTCACCCGGCCTGCGTAAATCCCTTCGGCCGGGATCAGGGTGGTGATGCCGTCCAGATTGGCGGTAGGAAAGCCGAGATGCCTGCCTCGGCCTGCCCCGCGAATGACCTGCCCGCGGATGCGGTAAGGCCGGGTGAGCAGGCGCGAGGCCGACCGCACCTGGCCCGAGGCCACCAACCGTCGGATCCGCGAGCTGGAAACCACCTCGCCGTCTGCCACGACCGGCGGGACGACTTCCAAGGCGATGCGCGACTGGGCGCAGAACCGGGCGAGTGCTTGGATGTCGCCTGACCGGTCGCGGCCGAAGAAGAAGTTCTCGCCCTCCACCACCGCTCGGGCCGCCAGGCGCTGGACAATGACCGCCTCAAGAAACTCGCGGGCCGATAGTTGCAGAAACTGCCGCGTAGTGGGGAAGGCAATCACGGCGTCCACGCCCAACTCGGCCAGCAAGGCGGCCTTGCGGGCCGTCCATGTCAGCGGTGCAGGGGCCTCCAACGGCCGTAATACCCGTACTGGCGGCGGGTCGAACGTGAACACCACCGCGGCGCCCCCCACCTGCCGGGCTTTGGCGACCAGCCGGTCGATGATCCGGACATGCCCCAGGTGAACACCATCGAAGTTGCCGATGGTCACCGCACCGCCGCGGAGTGCCGCCGGAATCTCCTCCAGATCGTGGATGACCGTCACCGTCGTCTGAGGGTGCGCATCGGGCGATGCCACCTGGTCCACCTCGTTGCACGCCATCGCCCCAATAACCCAGGGCCTGCGGCCCCCCGCGGGCAGAGGCTCCAGCCCGCATAGGGACCTTCATAAGCCTACTGTGCCGCGATGCGCCCGTCAACGCGAACCGGCGCGCCGATGGCGAGACTGCGCGAAACAAGGCGTGCCTGGCCATTGGGACTTGGCCATTGGTGCTTGCTTCGTCATTTGACTCTCGGCATTCGACATTCGCCGGAGACGCGTGCATGCGAAGCCCGCACTCCCGGCCGGCGCGGGGGCCCCCAGGGCATTAGACGAGATTCCGGAGCGGCTGGCCCAACAGGGCGCGGCGGCACGCCTGCGCCCCTTTGATCCGCATGTCCAGCAGCCCTTCTTCACAATAGAAGGCGGCATGGGGGTTGAGGATCAGCCGGTGGTGGGCTGGGTGGGCCGAGTCCCGCCAGGCGACCAGCAGCGGGTGGTTGTCCGGCGGCGGCTCGGCCTCGAGCACGTCGATGCCCGCCCCGGCCAGCTTGCCCGAGGCCAAAGCGTCGACCAGCGCCCGCGTATCCACCACCGCCCCGCGGGCGGTGTTGATCAGATACGCGCCGTGTGGCATGCGTTCCAATGCCCGGCGGTCGATCATGTGCCGCGTTTCGTCGGTCAGCGGGCAGTGGAGCGACACGGCCAGCGAGTCGGCCAGCAACTCCTCGAGGGTTTCCACCCGGCGGATGCCCAGAGCCTTGTCGTAGCCGTCCGGCTTGTACGGATCGAAGAACCGCACGTCCATGCCCAAGGCTTTTGCGCGCAGCGCCATGGCCGTGCCGATCCGCCCCAGCCCTACGATACCCAGGCCCTGGCCCCGCAATCGCCGCAGGGGCGCGGCCACGGTGTACATCCACGGGCCGCGGCCCGAACGCAGCCGGGAGTTATAAAGGTGGATACCGCGGGCCAGGGCCAGCAGCATTCCCAGAGCGGTGTCGGCCACTTCTTCGGTGCCATAGTCGGGCACGTTGGCCACCGGAATGCCGCGAGCCGCTGCCGCGGTGCGGTCCACGTTGTCGTACCCCACCCCGCAGCGGACGATGAGCTTGCAGTGCTTCAGGCGGCCAATCGTCTGCGCAGAAATCGACACATTATGGTACACCATCAACGCGTGGGCATCCTCGATTTGGCCCACCAAGTCTTCTTCGCTGTAGGCATTGCAGGCCACGACCTCGGCCAGGTCGCCCAGTACCGAGCGTTCGGGGGCCAGCGGTTCGGTGAGGAAATCGGTAACCACGACCTTAAACG
>JBBIQF010000309.1:0-7542 GCA_037442445.1 Planctomycetaceae bacterium | reverse complement strand
TTCCGGGCCAAGCGTTTGGCGGATGACGTTTTCGATTTCCGCCGGGCTGGGCCAAATATCGCGCAAGAACACCGCTTGCCCGTCGCTGGCCGTGCCCAAAGGTTCGGTGAGCAAGTCGCGGTCCACGGTGCCGGCCAGGGCATAGGCCACCACCAGCGGCGGGCTGGCCAGATAGTTCGCTTTGACCAGGGGGTGTATGCGGCCTTCGAAGTTCCGGTTGCCGCTGAGCACGGCGGCCACGACCAGGCGGCCTTCCTGGACGGCCTGGGCCACGGGTTCGGGTAGCGGGCCGCTATTGCCAATGCACGTGGTGCACCCGTAGCCGACGGTGTGGAAGCCCAGCGCTTCGAGCGGCTTATCGAGGCCTGCCCGGGCCAGATAGTCGGTTACCACGCGCGAGCCGGGGGCCAGGCTGGTTTTCACGTAAGGCGGCACGCGGAGGCCGCGCTGGACCGCCTTCTGGGCCAAGAGTCCGGCGGCGATCATCACCGCCGGGTTGCTGGTGTTGGTGCAACTGGTGATGGCGGCAATGACCACGGCGCCATGGGCGAGGTGGCCACAGGGCTGGCCCGCCTGGCCCGCCATGCGGACCAACACGCTGCGGTCCAGTTCGGCGGGCGGCAGTGCATAGCCCCGCTGGCTGGTCGGGGCCAATAGCGCTTGGCGGAACGCCGCTTTGACTTCGCCCAAGGGGACCCGGTCCTGGGGGCGCTTGGGGCCGGCCAGGCCCGGCTCGACCGTGCTTATGTCCAGCGACAGCACCTTGCTGTAGGTAGGCACCGGCGATTGCTCGGTGCGGAACAGCAACTGCTCTTTGGCGTACCGTTCGACCAGCGCCACCTCGGACTCCGAGCGGCCCGAAAGCCGCAAGTATTCCAGGGTCTGTTGGTCGATGGGGAAGAAACCCATGGTGGCGCCATACTCGGGGGCCATGTTGGCCAGGGTGGCGCGATCGGCCACCGGCATGGCGGCCACCCCGGGGCCGAAAAACTCGACGAACTTGCCCACCACCCCTTCCTTGCGGAGCAGCTCGGTCACGCGGAGCACGAGGTCCGTAGCCGTCGCCCCGGCCGGAAGGCTGCCGGTAAGTTCCAGCCCGATGACCCCGGGCAGCAACATGGAGAGCGGCTGGCCGAGCATGACCGCTTCGGCCTCGATGCCCCCCACGCCCCATCCCACCACGCCCAGGCCGTTGATCATGGTGGTGTGGCTATCGGTCCCCACCAGCGAATCGGGCAGCGCGACCCAACCGTCGCCGCTGCGGCGCAGGCACACGACCTTGGCCAGGTATTCGAGGTTCACCTGGTGGATGATGCCCACCGAGGGGGGCACGACGCGAAAGTTCTCGAACGCCTTTTGTGCCCAGCGGAGCAAGGCGTAGCGCTCGCGGTTGCGGAGGAACTCCAGGCGGACGTTTTCGGCCAGCGCCTGGGGCGAGCCGAAGCGGTCCACCTGCACCGAATGGTCGATCACCAAGTCCACCGGGATGAGCGGATTGACCTTGCGGGGATCGCCCCCCAGCCGGGCCATGGCACTCCGCATGGCGGCCAGGTCCACCACGGCCGGCACCCCGGTGAAGTCCTGGAGAATGACCCTTGCCGGCATGAAAGGGATCTCGACCCGCGCGGGGGCAGCGGCATTCCAGCCGGCCAGATGCTTGACGTCCTCCGGGGTGACCGCCTTGCCGTCGCAATGGCGCACGAGCGACTCCAAGAGCACCCGTAACGCATAGGGGAGTGCTTCCAGGCGGGCCAGGCCGGCATCCTCTAGCCGGGTCAAGCGATAGAGCGTCGCCGGGCCGGTGCCCGTTTCGAACACGTCGCGGGCAGCAAACGGGTCGGCGATGGAGTGCTGCGATGTCATCCGGTTGAGGTCTCCTGCATGGGAAGAGGTTCGTGGGGGCGATCATGAACATCAAGGGCGGCGGTGGCGGCCGCTTGGGTGCAGGCCACCGCAGCGCCGCTGTGCCGGCCGGGCGGTGCGGGTAAGATGTCATCCCGGCCGGTTTGGAGCCTGCCGCCGCGTGTCGGCGGCACGGCGGCGGGCAAGAGGCCCGCGATCCGTACGCGCACTGGCCCAGCGATGACGTGCCCTGGGCCGGAATCCCACGCCGGCCATGCCCCGGTATGGCCGACGTGGGTTTCACTTTTTCTTGGGCAACTCGGTATAGGCCAGATCGAGCGTGGGGCCGCCGAAGTCGGCCAGCACGCGGAAGTGGAGCCGCCCCGTCTTGTGGAGCGAGGCATAGGTATCGGCGATCCACGCTTGAAGGTCCAGGGCATCCTTTTGCATCCGCAGCTTGGGGTCGCGCTTTTTCTTCTCGTCCTTCAACTGGATTTCCAGCTCGCGCAAGGGGTTGACCAACAGCAGGCGGGTCTGCTCGGGATTGAAATTCCGCGGCAGCGGCGGGTTGTCCTTGCGGAGGCGGAAGTCCAGGGCCAGCCCCTTGGCCCGCAGTTGCGGGGTGAGCTGAAACCGGAACACCGGGTTTTCTTGATTATAGAGGTCTTTGCGGAGCAGGCTGACCACGATGGGCGGTTTTAGCCCGGCGGGGGTCCGCGGTTCGCACACAAACAAGGTGATGCGCTTGCCGCCGGCCGCTTCGATGCCGGTAACTTCGATGCGCAGGGCCTCGGCGGCGGGCGGCCAGAGAAGCTCGATGGTCTCGTTGGCCCCGCGAACGAAGTCAAACGGCAGCGGGTCCACCTTCTGCGGGGCACGGAGCGGAACGGCGCGCGGCGCCCCGCCGGCCCGCAATTCCAGCAGGCAGTTGCGCAGGTGGTTGGCCAGGGGGTCGGCCCCTTCGGCCCACTGGAACATCAAAGCCTCGTTCTCGCGAAAGAATCGGGCGACCTCGGCCTCGGTCTCCTCCTTGCCCCGCGTGGTGGTGAGGAAGACCACCCAGGCTACCCGGCCGGCGGACTGGCGCTGCGCTAGGGTGAATTTGCGTGCCCCCCGCAAGGCGAATTCGCCGCCGGTTAACGCGGCAGACCAGATGAGGTCGTCCGGTCCGTAGAAGCGTGCCAGGCGCACGGGCCGCGGCGGAACGCCTTCTTCCAGCGGGGGCAGCTCCAGCGGGCCGGTGATGTCTTGCAGCGGGTCTTTGGCCGGTTTGGGGGCGGGCTGCGGCGAATCCGGTTTGCTGGCCGGGCTTTGCGTTGCCGTAGGCTTTTCCTTGGGGAGTTGGTCTTCCTTTTGAGGCTGGCCCGCGGCGGGAGCCGACTCCTTCATGGCGGCGGGCGGCTCTTTGGGAGTGGGCTGAGCAGGGCGGGGCTTCGCCGAATCGGCGCCGCTGGAGAGCAATGGTACCTTGGCCGCGGCTGGCTCGCCGGGTTTCGCTCCGGCGGTTTGCCCGGGGGGAGGTTTGGGCGCCGAGGGTTTGGGAGTTGCACCGCCGGCCGTGTCGCGGCTTGCGGCCTCCGGCTTGGAGGCGGTGGGCTTAGCACCTTGGTCGCCTTTTTGTGTTTCGGCCGGGGGCTTGGGTGGCGAGGCACCGCTGGGCGGCGCCGGGCTGGGGGCCTTTTGGGCTTCGGCAGGTCCCTCTTCGACCGCCAGTTTTAGCCCTTTCCAAAGGTCGTCTTCCGGGCGCTTGGTGCGAGCGGCGGTCTTGGGGCGTTCGGCCTCGGCGAGCGGCTTTTGCGGCTTGCGCGTGGCCAGAAAGCCGATAGCGCTCAGCAAGACCACTGCCGCAGCCGCTGCTGCCGCAACGATCCCCAGGCGGCGCCGGTCGTGCCACCAGCGGGGCGGTTGCTGGTCTGCCTGGGCCGCGCTTTCCGGTCCGGCCGCAGGCGCGCCCGGGGCCGATGCCGCCCCTTCGGCCGGGGCCGAATCCGCCGCTTCCTCCGCCGCCCGGCTGCCCAACCACAGGGCCAACTGCTCGGCCACTTCGCCGGCCGAGGCGAACCGATCTTGCGGGTCTTTGGCCATCATCCGCGTACAGATTTCGGCCAACGCGGCGGGCGTCTCGGGCCGCAGTTGCCGCACATCGGGTATCTGGCCGGACTGGTGCTGCGCAATCCGCTCGCTCAGCGTCCCCTGGCCATAGGGCGGCCGGCCGGTAAGCAGAAAAAAGAAGGTACAGCCCAGGGCATAGATATCGGCCCGATGATCCACGGCCTGGCTTTGGGCCACTTGCTCGGGGGCCATGTAATCGACGGAGCCGACGATGTCCGCCGAAGGGCTCTTGGCCGAGTCGCTGCCCCCCGCTCCGGCACCGGCTTGCCCCAACCACCGCGACACCCCCATGTCCAGGATTTTCACCACCCCCTGGGTGTTCACCAGCAGGTTCGAGGGCTTGATGTCGCAATGGATCATGCCTTTGGCATGGGCGTGGGCCAGCCCGTCGGCCGCCTGGCGGATGTAATCGGCGGCCAGCTCGATGGGCAATGGCCCTTCGGACTCCACCCGGCGCTGGAGGTCCTCGCCTTCGACGTATTCCAGGACCATGTAGTACCGGTCGCCTTCGGTATCGACATTGTAGGCGTGGACCAGATTGGGGTGGTCGAGGGCGGCCGCGGCCCGGGCCTCGTTCAAAAAACGCTCCAAGGCCGCGCTGTCCTTGCACCACTGCTCGGAGATGAGCTTCAAGGCCACGGTGCGGTTCATCATGGTATGCCGGGCCAGGAACACTTTGCCCATGCCGCCGCGGCCCAGCAGGTCCAAGAGCTGATACTTGCCCAGCGCGAACGAGGTGCGGCCCAGGAGCAATTGGCCGGCTTGCCAGCGCGTAAGCAGTTTTTTTTGCACCAGATAGCGGGCCAGCGTGGCGGCATCGGTGTAGCGGCGGGAGGCGGCCTCGGCGGCGGCGAAATCTTTGGCTTCCAGCAGTCCGCTTTGCCGCAGAACGTCGAGGAACTGTTCGCTGGATTGGATCACTACAAGGGCCCGCTAATTCGCCCCACAAAAGTCCGGCCGTGCCGAGGTCTGGCGGCGCCGGGCCGCTGCGCTACAGTCTATCCGCCCGCAGGTGCCGGGCAAAGAGCACGGAGCGGGGAGCAGGGAGCACGGAGTAAGGAGGAAGAGAGGAGCGGGCCGGCGCTTCATCGACGCCCGTTTACGGGCGTTACCGCGCAAGCGGCCTTAGGCCCGGCGTTTACGCCGGGTGCGGGCGGCGCCGGCTCTCCCGTCCGCCCGTAGCCGTAAACGGCCTCTCTGTCAGGCCCGTTGACGGGCCTCCTTGTCGCCCAGGTACCCCGGCCGCTTGCCCCTTCTTTGGTTTTCGCATGAAGGCCCGACGGGAGAGGAGCCCTCTGAAGCGGGCTGACAAGTCGGCAACACCAGATGCTAGATTTCCGGCGTCCAACCCGGCCTGAAGGCCGGGCCGAGGGGCTGCCTGTCGGCAGAAAGGCCCGTAAACGGGCCTGTCATGCAAGAACGGCGGCTGGCCGAACCGCCCGCTGCCGGCTATGCTGCTTGGAATACGGATATCCGGTTCATTTTTCCAGGACGCGGCCGCAGCGTGTTTTTCGCCGATCTGCACGTTCACTCCAAGTTCTCGCGGGCCACCAGCCGCGATTGCGATCTGGAACATCTGGCCCTGGCCGCAATACGCAAGGGCATCTCGGTCGTGGCCACGGGCGACTTCACGCACCCGGGCTGGCTGGCCGAGATCGAAGACCGCCTCGTGCCGGCCGAGCCGGGCCTGTTCCGCCTTCGGCCCGAACTGGAGCGGCACGTCCTGCGGGCGGTGGCCGCGGCCAACCCGGGGCCGGTCCGCTTCATGCTCCAGGTCGAAATCTCCACCATCTACAAGAAGGGCGACCGCACCCGCAAGGTGCACCACGTGGTGTACGTGCCGGGGCTGGACGAGGCGCGGCGGCTCGGCGCGGCTTTGGGGCGGATCGGCAACCTCGCCTCCGACGGCCGGCCCATTCTGGGCCTCGATTCCCGCGATCTGCTGGAGATCGTGCTCTCGGCCGGCCCGGGGGCCTTTTTGGTGCCGGCCCACATCTGGACCCCCTGGTTCGCCGTGCTGGGGTCCCACTCGGGTTTCGATTCCCTCGAGGAATGCTACGGCGATCTGGCCGGCGAGATTTTTGCCGTAGAGACCGGGCTGTCGTCCGACCCGGAAATGAACTGGCGCCTGTCGCGCCTGGACCGCTTCGTGCTGGTGTCGAACTCCGACGCCCATTCCCCTGGCAAACTGGGTCGCGAGGCCTGCGTGTTCGATTGCCCGCTGGACTACTTCGCCATGCGCGAGGCGCTGCGGACCGGCCAGGGGTACGCAGGCACGGTGGAGTTCTTTCCCGAGGAGGGAAAGTACCACTTCGACGGCCATCGGAAATGCAACGTGTGCCTTTCGCCCGAGGAAACACGGCGCCACAACGGCCTGTGCCCTGCCTGCGGCAAGCCGGTGGTCCGCGGCGTGATGCACCGGGTGCTGGAGCTGGCCGACCGGCCCGCAGCGCCCACGTGCTTGCCGCCCAAAGCGAAGCCATATCGCAGCCTCATCCCGCTGGAAGAGATTCTGGCGGAGGTCTGCGGCGTGGGGGTGCAATCGCGGGCGGTGCAGGGGCACTACGCGGAATTGCTTGGCCGGCTGGGCTCCGAGCTGGCCATCCTCCAGAGCCTCCCCCTGGAGGCGTTGGCGGGCCAGGGCCCGCCGCTCCTGGCCGAGGCCATCCGCCGCATGCGCCAAGGCCGCGTGATCCGGCAACCCGGTTACGACGGCCAGTATGGGGTCATCCGGCTGTTCAAACCCGACGAATTGCGCCACGCTCCGGCGGTGCCGGTGCTGTTCCCAATACACGAACCGGCCGCAGGCGGCGGCGATGTTCCGCCGCAGGCGGGCATCCGACAGGCGGAGGGCTTGCCCGGGGCTGCCGCGGCGGCAGGCCGAGGGCTCGGGGCGGAGGCCGAGTTTTCGGTTGGGGAGCGCGATCGCCCGGCGCCGGCGTCCGGCCCTGCCGCGGTCGAGGACGAGCCGGCCACGAATGCTTCGGCGGCCATGCGCCGCATCGCGGCACAGGCCATCTTGGACCAGCTCGACCCGGAACAACGGGCGGCGGCCGAGGCCGTCGAAGGCCCGGTGCTGATCGTGGCCGGCCCGGGCACCGGCAAGACCCGCACCCTGACCCATCGCCTGGCGCACCTGGTGGCCAACTGCGGCGTACCCCCGCAGGCCTGCCTGGCACTGACCTTCAGCCGCCGGGCCGCCGAGGAGATGCGCCAGCGGCTGGCCCGCCTGGTGCCCGACAAGGCCGCGGAGATTCCGGTGATGACCTTCCACGCCTTCGGGCTGGAACTGGTTACGAAATACGCCAGCGTCTTGGGGTTGCCCGCCAGCGTCCGCCTGGCCAGCCCGGAAGAGCGATTGGCGCTGGTGATCCCGGCGCTAGCGGCCACGGAGGCGGCGGGGCGGCAGCTTCTTGCCCGGCTGTCGCAGGCCAAGCGGGCAGCGCTGGGCACCGGCCTATCCGCCGGGCACGCCACGGCCGCGGCGGAGCCGGCCAGCCCACGCATCGGCCCCGCGCTGGCCGCGTACCACCGCCTGATGGCCGAGCGGGGATGGCTCGATTTCGACGACCTGATCCTGCTTTCCGT